>JAIRXN010000130.1 GCA_031268245.1 Treponema sp.
CCAGGAGCAAGCTCCTGGGTATCTTCGTTCTATAAGGTATGGATTTTATGCCTGGGTTCATACCCGCAAACGAAACCTGTTACGAAATTGAAACCGGAGCAAGCTCCGGGGTATGAACCCAGACCTACGAATCAAAACAAAATCGGGCAGGAGGCTGCCCATTACCCGGGCAGCCGTCCTCTCACGCCGCCGTGCGTACAGGTCCGTACATGGCGGTTCAATGGGTGGAGATAATGGCGCGTGTCTTCAAGTTAAGTTACCCTCAAGCCATCACTTTTAAAAATTCATCAACCAGAACCGGATCAAATTGTGTACCCTTTCCATTCCGGATGATTTCCTTTGCTTCGCCGGAACTTAAAGGCTTTTTATAGGGACGAACCGACATTAAGGCATCATACACATCGGCTATGGCCATCATGCGGGCTTCCAAGGGGATCTCTTTTCCTGTTATTCCAAGAGGGTATCCCGTTCCGTCCCATCTTTCGTGGTGTCCGCCGGCAATCAGGCGGGCGTGCCTCATAAAATCATGTTCCTCCGCATTTTCTTCGATTTTTTGAATTATCGACACCCCTATTGCGGTGTGGGTTTTCACGATTTCAAATTCTTCGGAGGAGAGCCTTCCCGGTTTATTCAGAATACTATCGCTGATGGCTATCTTCCCCACATCATGAAGCTGCGCCGACGGAACGAGGTAATTCATATTCCACATGGAAGTTTCTTCGGGATAAATCTCTTCTTCCAGGATATCGTCTACCAGGAGCCTTAAATAATTTTGTGTGCGGGCAACGTGCCCTCCGGTAACGTCATCACGAAACTCAACCAAATTCGCCACCGTACTAAGTACCGCATTTTGCAAATTGCCTATTTGCGAGATTCGCCCGCGTACCTTTTCCTCCAGGAGGTCATTCATTTTCTTTAACTGCCTCTTTTGATATTCTGCAAAAAGATGATTCTCTATGCGTTTGAGTAAGAGGGGGGCAGAAAAAGGTTTGGCTACATAGTCGATCGCTCCCAGGCTTAGACCTTCCAACTCGCTGCCCGCATCGGTTTTGGCGGTCAGAAAGATAACCGGAATATCCCACCACCTTGGGTCTACTTTGAGCCTTCTTATCGCCCTGTAACCGTCCATTTCCGGCATTTCGATGTCAAGAAGGATCATATCGGGAATAACGTCCACAAAAAGAGCAAACATGATCCTTGCAGACGGGATTGGATACACCTTGTACTGGTTTTTTAGTATCTCTTTTCCCACCGTAAGATTTGTCCTGTTATCATCAACCAAAAAAATTATCTTCCGTTCGTTTTCCATATTAACTCCTATAAAAATAGAGAGACCCTCGTTAATATCATTTTTATGGGGATTTTACGAACGTAACACACCCTAACGGCCCATGAGGATATTTTTTTACAAAAATTTTACGTTTTTTTGAATTTGGCGCTTCGGATTAACCCTGCGGAGCCGGCGATTCGGATTGCATCCGCCCGGTTAAGCGCTCCGAGCTTGGCATAAACATTGGTGATAACATTTTTGACCGCCCTGACGGAAAGACTTGAGTCTTTGGCGATTGCTTCCCGGGTCAGGCCCTGGGCAAGGCCGTTAAGAACTTCCGTTTCCCGGAAAGACAGGGCCGGCAGGGCATGGGATTTTTGCCGGGACCAGTATTGTTCCGTCACCATCGAAAGTTTTTTTGCATAGACAGAAGCCTTGTTCCGAATATTTTCCAGGGCGGTCCGGGGTATGGAGATTTTCTTTTCTACCGCCAGGGCTGCGAGGGAGCGCATATTCTCCCCAAGCTCAATAAAGGGCATGTCCAGATTGTTGGAGGCGGCCATATCCCAGGCGTCTTCAAGAGCGGCGAGGGCCTTTTCGTGTTCTTCCAGTTTATAGAGGGCCGCCGCTTCCAATACCCGCATTTCCAACCGCCCAAAAAGGAATTCCCCCAGACCGTGGCCCCCATAAAGGCTGCTTCTCTGCGGGGCGCTTAAAGTTTTTAATACTCTTCTATAGTGCCCTTCTGCGAAGGAACACCGCGCCTTTACCAGGGTTTCAAAACCGTGAAGCATTTCGTTAAGTTCGCTTTCTTCAAAATCATTTTTCAGCCAGGAGGCAATTTTTCCGGTCTGTCCAATCTGGGCGTAAAACCAGCCGGTTTCAATATCGTGGAGGATGTAACGGTCAAGGAATTTCGTATTTTCAAGCTGGACGTCCAGTTGTTTCAGCACTTCTTCTACCCCGGAAAAATTTCCCGCATAGATATTTATCCGCAGAAGGTAAAAGAGGCTGCGATTTTCAATCTCGTACTGCTTTTTTTCCCGGGCCTGGAAAACAGCCTGACGGGCGAATTTTTCGGCATTTTTTATATCCGCAGTAAAAAACGCAAGTTCCGCCCATCCCAAGGTATCGGTTCCGTAACGGTAGCCGTTAAAAGAATTGGATGCCGGGGCAACCACCAGACTGAATTCCCGGACAGCCCGTTCAAGTTCCCCCGGTTCCGCGGGATAGCCGACAGAAACGATATACGAACTGATACAGCCCTGGGTAATGGGGCCCTCCGGCGCCTCGGGATACCGCAAATAATAGTAATTGGACTTTTCAAACAGGGGGGCTATATTGTAGTTTCGGGTAACCCGGCTTGTGATGATCCCCAGGCCCCCCAACTGGTTATAGCATACCGCCAATATCCGGAAACTAAGGGGGGTGGACAGGGCTTCAAATTGTGCGATGCTTCGGCGGTTTTCCTCAATGGATTCTTCAACCCGCCCAAGCCCCAAAATCAGCCGGGGCCGGACAGCATAGCGCAGAAAGGTAAAGTCCTCGAAACTTCCCCTGGGGGATCCGGCTTCATCCCCCTCGGCGGGGAGTTCCGAAGGGTCAAGCGCCAAAAGGCGTTCTACAATTTCCAAAAAGAAAGCCGCCACCGCATTGGGCAAAATCCGGGGAAACATATATATGATGTTGATAAGCCCCCGGTAATCCCGCGCGCGTTCGTAGTTAATGGCGGCCTCTACCCGCAACTTGTTTTCCAGGTACCATGAGGCGGCCTTAAGATAGACCTCCCGGATCTCCTCAGGCTCCAGTTCCCCCTGTTTTTCCTTCAAAAAATCCAGGAAGAGGTGGTGAATCCGGTAACCGTGGAGGTATGCGTCATAACGGATAAAAGAACTTAAGTTTTCCATTTCTCCGATGACTTCTCTGTTTAGCGCCAGCTTTTCCAGCAGCTCCGGGGGCCAGCGTTCGATCAGGGACAATTTTATGAGGAAATTCCGCAGCTCCCCGCTCGCGGCTCTCAGGATTTCGTCCTCCATGTTTTTAAAGGAACTCTGTTCCATCAGCGCCCGTGTATATTGGGGCCTTGCGGCAGATTTGACATGGTACATTGCGTCCCGGCGTTTCATTTCTTCGGCAATCATGCTGATTGCCAGGGCCCAGCCCTCGCTGTCATCATAAATTTGGTCAAGTTCACCGGGAGAAAGGGCAATATCGTGCAGCGCAAAATAATCGCCGACTTCCTGTTTACTGAAGCGCAGGTCATCCACGGTAATTTGACTAAGCTTTCCCTTGGACAAGAGGGATACGGAATTGATCGACGGTTCCTTCCGGGATATAAGGATGATGGTTGTATTATAAAAGGGGACGGCCAGAATCCGTTCAATAAAGCGCAAAACCGATTCTTCATGGATAAGGTGGAAATCGTCCATTACCGTCACATAATGCCCCCCCTTGACAAGCTCCTGCTCAAGCAGAGTCGCATACCGGTCAACCTGGCGGATCGTTTCCGGAAAGCCCAAATTCAAAAGGCGGGTTCCGATTTCCCGGTGGTAGAGGCTGATGGCGCCGGTATAATTTTCCCAGAGGTGCCACCCCATATTATCCCGTTCGGAAAACTGGACCCAGGTAGTAACCACATCGATGCTCCGGAGAAACGAATAGACGGAATGGGTCTTGCCGTAACCTTCACCGGCAATCACGGTAAGTACCGGGCTTTTCAGGGCTGCTTTAAGACGTTCGTTGAGACCGGATCGCTCCAAATACAGCTTATCCCGGAAAAATGAGTCCGGGGAGGCCGAACTGGAAAAAAATTGACGGTTCATATCCCGGTATGCCGATGGGGGGGATTTTGGTTTTCTTCTCCCGTATCCGTAAATATCCTGGCCGCCGCGGAAATCTTCCTTTCATAAGCCAAAGAAGCCCGGCGAATTTTTTCCAGCCATTCACGGGGAATGCGGCCCGCCCCGGAACCGGCAGATTCCCCGTAACTTTCTTCCTTCAAAACCGCGGAAATCAGCGCCGCCATTTCCCGGCCCATCTCGATAAAAGACATATCCAGGCCATTGGGAGATTCGAGTTCATAGGCCGCTTCCAGGGCCTCAATAGCGCCGGGAATATCCTTTATACGGTAACGGCACAGCGCTTCCATGAGCTTGAAGCTTATTTTACCGAACAGGTAACCACTGTAACCGTAGATACCCTTCTGGTTTGCCATGAGCGCTAAAGCAGCCGTGTATCGTTTCTGATAAAAGTGATATTTGAGTCGTACCAGGGTTTCCAGTCCGTAGGCCAGAGAATTCAGATCACTCTCCTCAAAATCGTTTTTTAACCAGGAGGCAAGTTTTTCGGTTTGTCCCAGTCTGAAATAAAATCCGCCGGTAACAATATCGTGGTAAGTATAGCGATTGAAATAGTCCTTTTGGGAAAGCTGGGCTTCTAGAAGCTGTAAGTAATTCGGGATCTTGTCATAGGTTTCCTGATAGAGGCTGATCCAGATGAGATAATACAAGGCCCGGTTTTCAATCTCATACTGATGCGCCCCCTGGGCTCTATGGAAGGCTTTATAGGCGAATTGTTCAGCCTCTACCGCATCGGTCTTGAAAAAAGCATACTCCGCCCGGGCAAGATCGTCCAGGCCCGCGTATAATCCCCCCATGGACCGGGCGGTATAGAAAACCATACCGGCATTGGCCTCAATATACTTCTCGATCTCACCCTTATCGGGAACGCTTACCCGGCATGCAAAGGCGCTGAGGCTTGCCACCACTGCGGCCCCCGAAACTTGTCTTTCGCTCAGGCGGTAATAGGAATATCCCTTCTCAAACCAGCGGACATAGTCGTAATCCCGGCTGTACGTACTGGTAGTAAGACCGATAACCCCCAGGTTGTTATAGCAGCCGCTTAATACCTGATAGTGAAAGGGAGTAAGCTCTTCCGCTTCCAGAGCGGCAATGATACCCTTTATTTCCGCCACTGCCCGGTCAAACAGTTCCAGGATCATAAGTACATGGGTCCGGAGAACCCAGGCGAGGGGGATTTGCTTGTATATATCTTCCGGCGCCCGGTCAAGGATATTCAGGAGAAAACGGGCGACCTGGTTGGGCATGGCCAGAGGGAACGCCTCATACACTGCCTCAATGAGCTTGTCATAGGCTCCGGCTTTCTCATAATAGCTTAAGGCGTCCAATTTTTGATTGTTCATCACGCACCATGCGGCGGCCTTGGTCCAGACTTCCGTTTTTTCTTTCGCCGTTAATTCATTCTGCCTGCCTTTAAGGTAATCAAGAAAAAGATGATGGATGTGATAGGCATTAAGGTAACTGTCAAAACGGATCAAAGAACCAATGAGTTCTATTTTTTCTATAAACGAAAATTTATCCGCCAGTTCCACAAGCAGGGACAATGCCAGATGATCGACCAGGGACAATTTAATAAGAAAACGCTGCAATTCCTCTTCAAGGGGAGCCATAACTTCGCTTTCTATAAGTTTGAAAATATTGGCCCGCAGAGCCTGGGGCACATAGACCGCATTAGAGGGCTGATTCCGGAGCGTGAGCCCGGCAAGGTGTATGGCAAAGGCCCAGCCTTCCGTATCCCGGTAGATGGAAGCGGCCATATCGGGAGAAATACGGATATTGAGAAGATGAAAATAGGAAATCATCTCCTCCCTGCTGAACCGGAGGTCCTCCTCGGTAATTCGAGTGAGAAGTCCCTTTGAGGCCATCTTCATTAAATTGAGGGAAGGTTCGGCCCGGGAGATAAGGATCGAGGTAATATGAGAGGGAGCCGTGACGGAAAGTTCCAGAAAACGCAGCACCGCCTTATCGGTAATGAGGTGCAGGTCATCGTAGATAAAGAAATATTTTTGTTCGGAGACAAGAGCATCCTGGGAAAGCCGGAGATACCGGTCAAACTGCTGTTCCGTTGTGGGGAAGCCCAACTCAATAAGCTTTTTGGCGACTTCCTTGTTTACCGTCGCCACGGCGGCGGTATAATTTTCCCAAAAACGCTCGCCCATATTATCCCATTCGGAAAGCTGCAGCCAGACGGTACGAACCTTGTGTTGCTGCACAAAGGAATACACCTCATGGGTTTTTCCGTATCCCGCTCCGGCGACCACAACGACCAGAGGACTCTGAAACGCCCGTTTCAGAAGATCGTGGACCTGGGGCCGTTCCAGGTAGATTTGGTTCTGATCCGCCATGGGGGCATTACTGTAAAAAAATTGATCATTCCGTTGTACCATTGTCAACGCTTCCCTTTACTTCAGCTAAAAGTCCTGATGCCGTGGCAATCCGCACCGCATCAGCCCGGTTAAGCGCTCCCAATTTATTGTAAATGTTTCGTATCACGCTTTTTACTGTGTTGGGCGAAATGTTCGACGCTTGGGCAATTTCTTCCCGGGTCAAGCCCTGGGAAAGCCCGGTAAGGACATCCGATTCCCTCGGAGACAGGGAAACCGCTATGGAACCTGCAGTGCGTTTGGGGGCCGGGGGATTGTATTGTTCAGTCACCGCAAAAAGTTTTTTGGCGTAGGCCGAAGCGTTATTGCGGATTTTCTCAAGCCTGTCCCGGGGTATGACTGTCGCATTGTCCCTTAACGCGGCGCTTGCCAGGGCCCGCATATCCTTACCCAGTTCGGTAAAAGGCAGATAAAGACCATTGGGTTCCGCCAGAGTATATGCCTCCTCTAAAGCCCGGTAAGCCTCCTTCTTGTCGCGGAGCTGATAATGGCATACCGATTCCAGGGTCAACATGACAATTTTCCCCATGAGAAAGGCCCAGATACCGTACTTTTTCTCCCGGTATTCCAGCGCCGCAAGGGCTGCGGGATAATACTTTTCCGTATAATAGTATTTGGCCTTAATGACAATCTCAAGACCGGAATTTACGGAATTAAGATCGCTTCCCTCATAATCCTCCTTGAGCCAGGGAGCCAGCTTATCCGGACGGCCTATTTGGATATAAAACCATCCGGTAACAATATCGTGGTAGATAAAGCGGTTTAAGAAAAAGGTGAGTTCAAGCTGAGAGTCCAGTTTTTTGAGGAACTCCGGTATTTCTTCGGTATTCCCTCTGAGGATTGCAAGCCGTAAAAGGTAAAAAAGAGCGCGGTTTTCGATTTCATACTGTTCCTTTTCACGGGCTTTACGGAGGGACTCGCGGACGCGGGATTCGGCTGACGCAAAATCTCCCTTGAACATGGCCAGTTCTCCCCAGCCAAGATCGTCCATGCCCCAGGCTGCGCCGTTCATGGAAGCGCTGATACAGGGAACGGATTTTTCAAGGGCGGCAAGGTACCTTTCCGGCTCCCCCTTTTCATCTCCGCTGCGGATTACGTATGAGCTTAAGGGGGAAACCGATACCGGCGGCCCGGGCTGATACCCACTCTGCAAGGCATGGTCCAGGGCCTTTTCAAAATACGCAGTAAAACCGTAATCTCTGGTGTAGAGGCTGGTGAATATCCCCACAAATCCCAGATTGCGGTAACAGCCCGCCAGAGTCCGGTGGGCGGCAGGGCTTAGAGGCAATCCGCCGGAGTGTTTCAACTCCAGCTTGTTAATGATCTTCCACAGTTCATCAGTTGCTTTATCGAACATTTCCAGGCATATAAGGAACCGGGTATAGGTAAAAGCAGCCGGGGCTATTTCATCGTATATCCGCGGGGGCGCCCGGTTGAATATCTCCAGAAGCATCCGGGCAATGCTGTTGGGCAGCATCAGGGGAAGGGTATAGATTATATCTATAAGTTTTACATAATTACCGGCCTTTTCATAATAATTTATGGTGTCCATTTTCTGGTTGTTTTCAGCGCACCATACGGCGGTCTTTGTCCAGACATCCTGTTTTTCTTCTTCGCTTAATTCGTCCTGTTTGCCGCTCAGGTACTCCATAAAAAGGTGATGTATACGGTAGGTATGGATGTAGGTATCAAACTGGATAAAGGAGCCGATAGCTTCCATCTCGGCAATGAGTCCGGGGCTGTCGTTGGCAATTTCCCGCAGCAGTTCCGGGGCCAGATGATCGATCAGGGACAGTTTAATAAGGAACTTTCGCAGGGAAACTGATATACCCGCTATAATTTCCTGCTCGATAAGCTTGAAGATATTGGAACGCATGGCATGAGGCACATACTCCATTCCTGCCGGAGCGTTTTTAAGGGATAAACCCGCCAGATGTATGGCAAAAGCCCAGCCTTCGGTATCCCGGTAGATACGCGAAGAGACCTGGGGAGAAATAAAAATATTCTGTATACGAAAGTAGGCATCCATTTCTTCCCGGCTGAACCGCAGTTCGTCCTCGGTAATTTGAGCTAAAAGTCTCTTGGAAAGAAAGCTCATCAAGTTGATGGAAGGATCGCTGCGGGAAATCAGGATGGACGTGATATTGGGAAAGGGGCTGGTAACGGATCGTTCCAGAAACTTCAGTACCGCTTTATTCTGTATTAAATGAAAATCGTCATATACAAAAATATATTTCTTGCCGGGATTAGTTTTTTCCGACGGAACCGCTATGTAGCGCTCAAACTGCCGTTCTGTTTCGGGGAACCTGGTTCCCGCAAGCCCTGCGGCGGCTTCGGGGTTAACCACCCTAACGGTGGTGATAAAGTTCTCCCAAAAGCGCTCGCCATTATTATCCCGTTCGGAAAGCTGTATCCAGGTGATATAGGCGCTATACCTGCGCAGGAAGGAATACACCGAGTGGGTTTTGCCGTACCCCGCTCCGGCTACCACCGTTACCAGGGGGTTTCCCACCGCCTTTTCCAGGAGCCTGTCGATCTGCGGCCTCTCCAGGTAGACTTGATTCCCCTGCCCGAAAGATACATTGCTGTGAAATAATTGGAACTCCGACCGGGCAGCGTCGCTGCGCAGGTCCTCCCTTTGTTCCGACACCATTTTACCTCACGCCCGAATGATGAATGAACCAATATCACATGCCGCAAAACCCCAAACAGATCCGTTTTCCCGAATTCGGACACTTTTTACCATGCTATAAAAAAATTACTTCAATGTCAAGGGAAATGCCGGGGCTTGGAACAAGCTCACTTCTCATAGATAAACCGTTCCCCCAGGGCACAGATATGAAAACGTTTCTGCGGGCAGAGTTCATAGAAAAACTCTGTAAAACGGGCGGGATTTTCGCTGTTGCCGGGCATCATGTCGTAGTGGCTGGGGATCACCAGATCCGTTTCCACGGCCCGGGCCAGCTTGACGGCATCCAGGGCGCCCATATTGCCGACGATACCGGCGGCTGTCCGTTCCCAGTCGGTACCGTTTATGGGGAGCAGGGCAATGTCGATGGGAGAAAGAGCCTTGAGGCTCGAAACAAGCCGGGGGGTGGCCCAGGTATCTCCCGAATGGAAGAGGCTCAGCCCTCCGCAACGGATCAGGTAGCCCAGGCTGAGGTAGCTGCCTTCCCGGTCTTGCTCATAGTCTGAGTGCGCCGCAGCCAGCGGATGAACGCTGATTCTGCCGGGCAGTTCCAGATCTTCCCCCTCGTTGGCTCCGTATATCCGTTCTTTCTCTATACCGGCGTCTTCCAGGATACGGGAATGAGCCCTGGGGACGATAAAGCAGGTCTTCGAATTTTTCTTTGACAGGGGGAGAATCGTATCGAGGTTAAGGTGGTCAGAATGGTTATGGGTAGCAAAGTAGTAATCCGGTGAACGGGGGGCATCCGGGCCGAAGGGAGGCGGATAACGGCGCATGCTGGCCCCCCTTTCATCCTGAAGATCGTTGAGGATCACGTCAATATAGATGGTTTTTCCGCCCATTTTGACAACAAAACCATGCTGCCCCATAAACCAGAGGGCCGCTCTGCCTGCCTCTGTCCGGGTGGCTTCAATTTCTTCAAGGAGGAGATCCCCGCTTTTATACCAGCGGGACAAGTGATTTTCGGACATACATGCTCCCTTGCCTGTTGGCGAGTTTTATCGAAACAATTTTGGAACTGGCCTATTATAGACGATTTTATCTAAATATTCTCAATATCCGGCCTGATATTAAAATCCTCATTGACTTTTCGGGTATGAATGTCATATCTTATATAGTATGAACCTCAAAACAGTGCTCACCACCGAGACTATCAAGCTAGGCCTAAAAGGCTCAACAAAAGAGGAAATCATCAACGAATTGCTGGACATACTCGTCGCGGCGAATAAGATACAGGATCGGCAGGTCGCTTACAATGCCGTGATGGATAGGGAAAACAAGATGTCAACCGGGATGAAGCATGGTATTGCGATTCCCCACGGGAAAAGCCCAACTATTGGGGATCTGGTTGCCTGTATCGGTATCTCCGAAAAACCGGTAGATTTTGATTCCCTTGACCACGAACCCTGCAGGATCTTCATCATGACCCTCTCTCCGGTGGAAAAAACCGGCCCTCACCTCCAGTTTTTGGCGGAAATCAGTCTTCTCTTTAAGAGTTCCGAAAAACGGCAGGAGATTCTTAGCGCGGCATCCGCAGAAGCCGTTGCGAAAGTTCTTTCACAGTAGGGTTCTTTCAAAACTGAAGTTTTGAAAGAACGGCCATTTAGGGAAGTTTCCTCAGCGACTGGCGGGACAGATTCTGAATCCAGCCTTCCCAGTCTGCCGAAATCACCCCGTTGAGGGCTACCCTGGAACTGGATTTCCCCACATTGCCCAATGCGACGATCACCACCCTGGTACGGGCATAATCATCGTTTACCGGGTTTCTGACCAGGTTGTTATCCTTTCTCTTGGTGTTGAGAAGAGTCAGGAAGGACTCCAGAAGCCGGGCGGAATCATCACTCCCGAGCTTTACCAATGCATTTATGGCGCCGCCCCTGGTTATGCCGCTGGAACGGGTTTCTCCATTGCCGATCTGTTCATCCGGAAAGATCCCTTCCTTGAAGGACTTTTCCAGCAGGGGATAAACCGCCGGATCGGCGGTACCGTATTTGGCAATCATGTTGATCGCCAGGAGCCGCAGGGAGGCGAGATCCCGCCTGTCTCTGGGACTCTGGGACTGATATTTCCAGCCTTCATTGAGGGCCGCTACGGAAACCGTGGATTTTGAATCATCCGGAATCTCCTGAGCCTCTTCAATCACCTGAAGGGCCTGGAGTTTTGATGCATAGGGATATCCGGGCATCTGAATAACGGACAGAAGCGGGCCTGAGGAATCCCCTTCGAGCCTCAATCTGGTAAGCGCTGTTTCGGCCCTTCTCTTGATGTCGCCCCTGTACCAGCCTTTGGAGGCAAAATACACAGGGAGATAGCCAACAGAATCACCATAGGATTCCAGGGCAATGATGGCGCCCAGAGCTGTGGTGGACTCTTCATCCCCATCCGCCACGTGGGGCTGGAAATTGAGATCCTGGAGAAGCTGGGCAATCTTGGGAAGAGCTTCGGCGTCGCCAATCAGCCCCAGGGCTTCAATAAGATTCCGTTTGACCTGCCCGCTTTTGTACATCTCCTGGGCCCGCCAGAGATCGGAGCCGGCGGCTTCATTTTTACCCTGCCCCAACTGCCGGGCCAGGACAATGGCCATCTCGTCCGCCGCATGGAGTTCCGTAGCCCCGGAAATGTTCTGATACCTGCGTACCAGGTCTCCGAAGGCATAAAGATAGAATTCCTGGGCATCGGGAAGACGGGATTCCACCACACTATTCACCACATTAAGCTGCATAACCGTCGTTCTGGCAGTCCTGAACTGATCGGTATACACATCAAGCTCAGGAGAAGCCGCATAGAGAGCTGCCGACAAAAAAACGGCAAGGACAAATACCACAAAAATAAGCTTTTTCATAGATCCTTCCTTTCTGGTAAAGAAGTAATATACAATAAGGCTATTCCAAAACTTCAGTTTTTGGAACAATCTCACTTCATGATAATACAAACAGGCATATTTAAGCAATGATAAAACAAGGGAGCATATATGAAGATACAAGGCCGCTATATTCTTGACGACAAAGGACGGACTCTCATGCTGAAGGGAGTCAACCTGGGAGGAAGTTCCAAGATCCCGTTTACGGAGGACGGTTCGTTTATAGGCCGTCCTTTCCCCCCGGAAGAGGCGGCGGGCCATTTTGAGCGGCTTTCCCGGCGGGGACTTACATTTCTGCGGCTGGTGGTAACCTGGGAGGCCATCGAAGGGCAGGGACCCGGAATTTACGATGAAGCCTACCTGGCATACCTCCGCAAACTCCTTCTGGAAGCGGAAAAATGGGGAATTTCGGTGTTCATAGATCCGCATCAGGATGTGTGGAGCCGCTGGACAGGGGGAGACGGGGCGCCGATCTGGACTCTGGAGAAGCTGGGCATGACACTTGAAAACCTTGACGCGGCGGGAGCCGCAATAAGCAAGCCTGCATCCATGATGTGGGCCGCCAACTATAACCGCTATGCCGCCGCTACCCTTTTTACGCTTTTCTGGGGCGGCAAAACCTTTGCCCCGGATACACATATCGAAGATGAAAATGTTCAGGATTGGCTTCAGGAACGCTATATTGCCGCTTTCAGGCACTGTTTCAGGCGGCTTAAAGGCTGCAGGGCCATTGCAGGATGGGGCATTATGAATGAACCGCACCATGGCTTTATCGGCCACGGGAATCTGGAAGCAGTTGAACGGCCCGTCATCCCCCTGGGAGTCCAGCCGAGCCCCTTCCAGGCCATGAGCGCGGCTTCGGGTTTTGCGGTCAGAGTACCGGTCTACGGCATCGGCCTTCCAAGCTACCGGATCACAGGACATAAGGTTTTCAACCCGGAAGGACTTTCGATCTTCGCAGAGGGATTTTCCTGCCCCTGGAGGACTGCCGGAGTGTGGACAGTAGAGAATGACAGGCCGAAACTCGTAAAACCCGGTTATTTTTCCCGCGTTCAGGGAAAACCGGCGGACTTCTATGAGGATTTTTACAAACCCTTCGCCCGGCGTTTCATTGAACGGATGAGGGAAGTCAATGAGGCGAGCCTCTTCTTTATCGAAGGAATCCCCAACGGCGGGCATCCTTCCTGGGGCGCCGGAGATCCCGGCAATACGGTAAACGCATTCCACAAGTATGACGGTTTTACCCTCTTTACCAAGACATTCAGACCCTGGTTCAACATGGATGTTGACCGGATACGCCCCATTTTCGGGCGGAAAAACATTGCGGCCTTCTATAAGAATACCCTTGCCGAAGATCTCCGCTGGACACGGGAAAACATGGGAGACATGCCCTGCTTCCTGGGAGAATTCGGCGTACCCTTCGACCTTAACGGGCGGAGATCCTTCAAAACCGGGAACTATGCCGCCCAGGAGGAAGTCCTCTCCATGTACTATGACGCGATAGACGCAAACCTGCTCCATTCAACCCTCTGGAACTACACGGCGGACAACATCAATGCCGAAGGGGATCGCTGGAACAGCGAGGATCTTTCAATCTTTTTCCAGGGGGAGGAACGGGCTCTGGCCGGATGGCTGCGGCCCTACCCCCCGGCAACTGCCGGGACACCCCTCAGCCTGAACTGGGACAGGAAGCGGGGCCTCTTCCGTTACCGCTACCGTTCCGCAGCGGACATTGCAGAACCCACAGAAATTTTCGCCCCGCCTGAAATCTTCGGTAAAAATCCAAAGACTGAAATTGAAGCCGCTCAAGTCCTGCGCCATGAGTACCGCCCGGCGGAAAACAGGCTCTATGTGTGGGGTGAGGGCTATGGCGGGGAAGTAGAAGTAAAGGTGAAACGGGGGTAAGAGGGGCGTTTTGGATATACCATAATTTTGGGCATAATTTTGGGCATGGGGAGATGAGCCTGACGGGTGATACTTTGAATTGCTGATTTCCTTCCGTTTTTTGTTGACAAGGCCAAATACCGGGCTTACCATACCTGATAGGCCATTTGT
>JAIRXN010000133.1 GCA_031268245.1 Treponema sp.
TGGTTAATCGAGAACAGAAACGTCTTTGAATCGTTCCTTCTGCGTGTAAAGAAAGGCTTTTGAGGACGGGGCATGGCATAGCCTCCAAAAAATAAAAGCACGATGCCACGCAATTCAATTTTTAGTCTTAAATGAAAATATCGTAATTCCTTACAGGATAAGGAATTACGTGATTTGGGGAGTGGAGGATTTGAACCTTCGAAGGCATCGCCAACAGATTTACAGTCTGCCCCATTTGACCACTCTGGAAACTCCCCAGGTAATATTCAAAATTCTTGGCCTAACTTCAGCGCCGGGCCTTGACGGGAAGCCGCCTCCCGGAATCGAACCGGAGACCTCATGATTACAAGTCAAGTGCTCTACCAGCTGAGCTAAGGCGGCGCAAGAATATTAAATAATTTAGCGGAATAGCCGTAAATAGTCAAGGGCTCTTGAAAGAATTCGAATTTATTGCTATACAAATAGGAGTTTTTATAGAATTTTGCAGGAGATTTCTTTCCTATGTCCAAGAAGCCATTCTATTCAGAGGGGCTTTATTTTTCTTGTGCCCGCTGTTCTACCTGCTGCCGGTATGAAAGCGGCTATGTGTTTTTGTCAAAGGCGGATGTTCAAAGTCTGGTGCAGGTCTGTAGAATGGAATATGGGCATTTTGTCCAGGTTTATTGCCGCTGGGTTCCCATGGGGGATGGGAAAGAGTGTCTTTCCCTCAAGGAAAAGGCAGGATTTGACTGTATCTTTTGGTCTGACGGGTGTACGGTTTACCGGAACCGGCCTTTGCAGTGCAGAACCTTTCCGTTTTGGGCCTCTGTCCTCGGTTCTCAGACAGCATGGCAGATGGCGCAAAGCAGTTGTCCCGGGATGGGGCAGGGGGAGTTTCATTCCGGAGAAGAGATTGAAGCCTGTCTCGCAGAACAGCAGGGGGAAAAGCTCATCAGCAGAAAGAATTCCGGGGTGAGGGGGGTATAAATGCTTATCCGTTTTTGGGGAGTCCGCGGTTCTCTTCCTTCGCCTCAACTGCCTTCTCAAATAAAGAGCAAGATATCCTCAATTCTGGAACGCCTTACTCCCGCCGATCTTGAAAGTCCTGAAAGCCGGGAACGTTTTCTCTCCGGGCTGCCGCCCTGGCTTTTTGGTACCGTGGGGGGCAATACCACCTGTTTGAGTGTAACCGTAGAAGATAAACCTCAGGAGATCATCGTTTTTGACGCGGGTTCGGGGTTGAGGGAGCTTGGCATCTCTTTTCCCAAAGAAAGGCCCAAACCTGATCATTACCATGTCTTCTTTTCCCATGTTCATTGGGATCATATCATGGGGCTTCCCTTTTTCAATCCTGCATACGACCCTTCGGTTTCCATTGATTTTTACTCTCCCCGGACAGATCTGGAGAAGATACTCAGGGATCAGATGGTGAGCCCCTATTTCCCGGTAAGCATGGATACCATGGGATCAAAAAAAGATTTCCATGTCCTGGAAAAAAATGTTATATTAGATACTATAACCGTTTCCTGGAGGAAGATGAGTCATCCGGGGGATTCTTATTCCTACCAGATAAATGACGGGAGACGCCGCTTTATTTTTGCCACCGACACGGCGCTTTCGGCGGAAGATTTTATGAAAACCCCTGAAAATATTGAGTATTTTCAGGGCGCCGATGTAATTGTGATGGACTGTCAGTATACTCTGGGCGAAGCTATAGAAAAATACAACTGGGGACACAGCGCTTTTAGTCTTGCGGTAGATTTTGCCGCCAATTGGGGGATTAAGCACATGGTCATGTTTCATCATGATCCTACTTATAACGACCGGAAACTCTTCAACAACCTGCAATCCGCACGCTGGTATACGGAGCGGATGAACATCAAGGGGCTCCAGTTATCTCTGGCGATGGAAGGCCTGGAAATAAGGCTTTAGACTGATGCCCAGACCTCTTGCCGCGCTTGTTACAATTTTTTGTATTCTTATTGTCTTTCTCCTGCTCTTTTCCGCAGCCTTGATTGGGGCAACGGTCTATTTCAACGCCCCTCCCGGAACGGAACCGCGGGCACATATTCAGGATCCCTGGCTTAGAGTGGAAGATTCGCATTCCGCGATTCTTGAAGTCCGCAATGGAGAAAGCGCCCGTTCCGTGGGAAACAGGCTGGAAGAGGCCGGTCTTATCCGCAGTCGTTACTTTTGGGATCTCCTGGCCCGCTGCCGGAAGGAGTATATCAAAGCAGGAACCTACAGGCTGGAACTGCCTATCAGTTCAATCCGGCTCTATTCGGTTCTGGTTTCCGGGAAACAGCTTCTCCTCCGTGTTACCATTCCCGAAGGGAATACTCTTAAAAAAACCGCCGGGATTCTTGAAGAGGCGGGCATCTGTTCCGCATCCGGTTTTCTTGCCGCTTCGGAGGACAAACGCTTCATAGAGTCTCTGCATATTCCTGCGGAAACGCTGGAAGGCTATCTCTACCCGGATACCTACCTTTTTCCGCCGAATTACCCCGTACAACTGGTAATCAAGGCTATGACGGATACTTTTTTCAGCCGTCTGGAGAGCATATATCCTGCCGTTTTTGAATTAAGCCCGGAAGCGATCCACCGGAAGCTCATTCTTGCCTCGATTGTGGAACGTGAGTACCGGCTGGACGAAGAGGCTCCCCTTATGGCGGGAATTTTTTTTAACCGTCTTGAAATCGGTATGGCTCTGCAATCCTGCGCCACCGTGGAGTATGTGATAACTGAAATCCAGGGAAGGCCGCATCCGGAAGTCCTCTATACTCAGGATACGGAGATCCGTGATCCCTACAACACCTATATCAGATCGGGACTTCCTCCGGGCCCCATTTCCTCCCCCGGCGCGGTAGCCCTTAAAGCCGTGTTTGCGCCTGAAAGTTCAGACTACCTTTATTTCCGGCTGGTTGACCCGGCAACCGGACGGCACTACTTCTCCCGCACTCTCGACGACCATATCAGGGCCGGGGCTCTCTATGTCAAAAGTTCACCTGTGGGGAGGCCGCGCAGCTGATGCCCCGCATCGCCCAGTCTACAATTAACGAAGTAAACGACAAACTGGATGCTCTCTCTGTCATGAACGATTACCTCAGACTGGAAAAAAAAGGAAATCGTTATTGGGGCCTTTGTCCCTTTCATAACGAAAAGACACCCTCGTTTACTGTGGATCCCGACAGAAAGATGTACCACTGCTTTGGCTGCGGCAAGGGTGGGGGAATTATCAGCTTCATCATGGAGATGGATAAGCTCACCTTTCCGGAAACTGTCGAAATGCTGGCAAAACGTTTCGGTGTAGAAATAGTGTATGACAAGACTTCGGGTCCGGTTCCCGAAGAAGGAACGGCAAAAAAAACCGAAGAATTTTTTGAACTGTACCGCCGGGTAGCCTTGAGTTTTCACCATTTTTTGGTGGAAAAGAGTGAAGGCCGGCGGGCCTATGAGTATCTTTTGGACAGGGGCATCAGCAGGGAGCTGATTGAACGTTTCAGGCTGGGTTATGCCCCGCAGGATCGGCGCTGGCTCCATGGGTTTCTCAGTAAAAAAGGCTATTCTCCTGCCTTTCTTGCGGAATGCGGCCTTTTTTCCGAAAAATATCCCCAATCGGCCTTCTTTTCCGGGCGTCTGATGTTCCCCATCGCAGACCGGCTGCAGAGAACTATTGCATTCGGCGGAAGAATTCTCGGGGAAGAGACAGGCCCCAAGTACATCAATTCCAGGGATTCGGCAATCTTCAAGAAGGGCCAGACCCTCTTTGCCATAGATCTTGCCCTGCAGGAGATTCGCAGAACCAAAACGGTTTACCTTGCGGAAGGTTATATGGACGTAATTGCCCTTCATCAGGCGGGAATTTGCAATGCCGTGGCTCCCCTGGGGACGGCTTTTACCGATGAGCAGGCAAAATTGCTCTGCCGTTGGGCGCAAAAGGCTTTTTTGGTCTTCGATTCGGATACTGCGGGCCAGAGTGCAGCCTATAAGGGCATTCTTACCTGCAGGCGCAATACCCTTGCCTGCGAAGTCCTCGTCCCCGGACAGGCGGAAACGTCCCCTGATAATCCTCTTCCTGCCAAAGATCCGGCGGATATTCTTAAGAATTTTGGTAGTAAAGCATTGCAAAATAATATGAAATGTTTTATAAATGACTTTGATTATCTTTTAGAAAGAGGCAGAATCCTCTTTGGTACAACCGGGTCGGAAGGAAAGACAAAAGCAGTGGCATTTCTTTTTCCCTATCTGGAAGCCCTCGATTCCGATGTATCCCGGGATACCTGTATTACTGCCATTGCCGATGCCTTTCAGGTGGATCGGGGGGCGGTACAGGGGGATTATAACCGCCGCTTGGAACAGGGCCGCAGGCCGTCTGTTCCTCAGGAGGGCAAACAGTTAAAACCGATCCGCGGGAATGAGGAGCTTCATCTGCTCACTGCAGTGGCAGTAAATAATTATTTGTACCCGCAATTCCGGTCAAGGCTTTCGATACAGGAAATTGAAGATCCGGCCGCCAGAGAACTCTTTGTTGCTTTGGAAGAGTGTTATGTTCATGAAGAAACAGGCGTCGATGATCTTCTTTCACGTATTTCAGAGGAGGGCTTGAGGAATTATATTTCAGAAAAGGGGAACTCACAGGAATTTTCAGTCAATCCGGAGCAGCTCGTAGAAGACGGCATCCGCAGGGTAAAACAAAGGCGGCTCAAGCATCGTCTGTCCGAAATTGTAGTAAAGCTGCGTACCCTGAACAAAGAGCAGGGAACGGGACAGGGACTGATGGATAATGACCGGCTTGAGGATCTCCTGGCGGAAAAAAAGTATCTGGATACTGAATTGCGGAACTTGGAAGGAAGATAAGGAATGGAAATGCAAACGCAGGAAATAGAGTCCCCCGGGACAGAAAATGCTGAAGTTTCCGGGGCCGCAGCTCAGGATACGGTAAACCAGGCGCAGGATACTGTAGCGCTGGATCCCGCCGTTATAAAGCTGATTGAATATGCAAAGGAAAAGAAAACCCTCTCCTATGAGGAATTATCCGATTATCTGCCTGAGCACATCGCCAATACGGACAAAATTGATGAGGTTCTCTCCCTTCTGGAAGCCAATAACATTCAGCTTACAGAAGAGGAAAATGCCGGAGAAGAAGGCGGAGAAAGCGGGTCCCGAAAAAGCCGGGAAACGGGAAAGAAGCGTCTTGTCTATAACGACAAGGAATCTTCTGTTGATGATCCAATCAGACTCTACCTCCGCGAGATAGGCCGGGAAAATCTCCTTACCGCAGAACAGGAAGTGGAGCTTTCCAAACAAATGGAGGAAGGGGAAAACATCATCAAAGGAGTGATCAAAAAATCCGGCATGATCATCCCTGAGTTTTATCACATTGCCCAGAAGGCTTTTTCCAAACGGGATCTCCGGGAACTCAATCTTTCCAAAAAAGAGATAACTGAACACATGACAGAGCGGCGCAGGCTCAGCCAGTTCTATAAGGAGACCCTCAGACTCATTTTGGGAGATTTAAAAAACTATATTGAGTTGAAACGCAAGATCATTGTCCGCGGCGGCAGTTTTTTTGACGACACTGAACTTAATGAGATTCGCCGCCGGATCATGAAAATTGTCGGCGAGTCGGAAATTCATCCTGAGGAGATCACCGGATTTTCAGAAAAGTTTATTCAGGCGGCCAAGAAGATAAAACGCTGCAAGAAGGAACAGGAGAGAATCGAAAAACACCTCCGTGTCGCTTCACTGAAAGAACTGCGGACGCTGGGCCGTTTCCTCACCATCAGGGAAGAACGGGAACGGCTTGAGGGAGAACTGGGCCTCAGTTCCGACGAGATAAAAGAGAAGATCCGCCTTATTCAGGTAACGGAAAAGAAACTCAGGCAGATGGAAGCGGAATTCGAAGAATCTATCGAGAGCATCAATCTTATGGCCAAGGAGATAAGCCGCGGCCGGGTGATGATGAAAAGCGCCAAAGATCGCCTTATCAAGGCAAATCTGCGCCTTGTGGTTTCAATAGCCAAACGGTACACTAACCGGGGACTTCATTTCTTCGACCTGGTGCAGGAAGGGAATATCGGCCTTATCAAGGCGGTAGAAAAATTCGAGTATCAGAAGGGCTTTAAGTTTTCCACCTATGCAACATGGTGGATACGCCAGGCCATAACCCGTTCCATATCGGATCAGGCCCGGACTATCAGGGTACCGGTTCACATGATCGAACAGATCAACAAGGTAGTCCGGGAATCCCGCCAGCTCCTTCAGGTACTGGGCAGGGAACCCACCGATGAAGAGATTGCCGAAAGGCTCGGCTGGACTGCCATGAGGGTAAAGTCGGTAAAGAATGTAGCACGGGAACCCATAAGCCTTGAAACCCCCATCGGAGAAGAGGAAGATTCACTTCTGGGAGACTTCATCGAAGACAAGGATGTGGAAAACCCCGCAAACCAGACGGCTTTCAAGATGGCTCAGGAGCAGATCTTTGAGGTGCTGTCCACGCTTCCTGCCCGTGAACAGGAAGTGCTCAAGATGCGTTTCGGCCTGGATGACGGGTATTCATTAACCCTTGAGGAAGTGGGACTCTACTTCAATGTTACCCGTGAACGGATCAGGCAAATTGAAGCAAAGGCCTTACGGCGCTTGAGACATCCCAAGCGAAGCCGTAAACTGAAAGACTATTTGGATCATTGAAACGTTCCCTTTCGGAAAAGTTTCTGAAACAGGGCTGGTACAGCCCAATTATTTTACAGAGGTTACTTATGAAAATGGAAGAGGTTTTTGAAAAGCTGCGTACTCTGCAGGATATTCTTTCAAAAAAGATTGCCTTTGAGCAGGCAAAGCAGGAAAAACCGAAAATACTGGATACCCAGAAAGAACTTCTGGCACGGATGAAAAAATCCTTTATCGAGCGGAATCAGGAATACGAAAAAGCCAGGGTGAACGAGGTGGAACTGCGTAACCTGCTTGCGGAAGCGGAGGGGATGCGGGAAAAGGCTGAAAAACACATGGATGCCATTAGCACCCAGCGTGAGTATGAGGCCCTGGACAAAGAGATCCGGGACGCCGCGGAAAAAGAGCAGCAGTACAGGAAAGAACTGCAGAAGGAAGAACGGCTTCTTTCGGATCTTGACGAGCAGATGAAACAAAATACCGCCCTCATTGAACAGCAGGAAAGAGAATTTGAAGATCGCCGTTTGGGAATAGAATCAGAAATCGCCGCAATAGATGCACAGCTTGAAGAGTTGGGGCATAGCGAAAAAGAAATAAGCCCCGATCTGGATCCGGAAGTGTTCTTCAAGTTCGAACGGATCGTAAAGAACAAGGGCGGACGCGGTATCGTTGCCATTAAAAACGGAGTCTGCATGGGTTGTCACATGATTCTGCCTGCCCAGTTTGCCAACCATGTCCGCCTGGGCAAGGAAATAGTATTCTGCCCCTACTGTTCACGTATTCTCTATTACGAAGAATCGGAAGATGGTGAGGATGAATTCTTCGATACCGAAGATTCGGGGAGCCTTTCCGATCTGGATGATCTTGAAGAAGATTTCGATGACGAGGAAGAGGAGGAAGAAAAGATCAACATCGACTATGAAGAGTGATAAACCCTCATGTCGTGAAACAGGTTTTTATAGCGATGAACCAGGCTGCCGCCGTTTGAATGCACTTTGTATTTCAGACGGAGGAAAGTCCGGGCTCCGCAGGGCATGATGCCGGATAATACCCGGGCAGAGGCTGCAAAAGCATTCTCTGACAGACAGTGCAACAGAAAAAACACAGTGAAGGCGCCGCTGCCGTAAGGCCGGCGCCCGCAATGGTGAAAAGGCGGGGTAAGAGCCCACCGCAAAAATGGCGACATTTTTGTTTGAAAACCTCATCAGGAGCAAAGCCAAGCAGCGGCGTTTAAGGGGCATGCCCCTTGAGCCGGCGCCCGCCGGTAAGCCGCAGGTAGACTGCATGGAGACAGCCGGTAACGGTTGTCCAAGATAGATGGCAGCCGGATCAGGCGTGTTAAACACCCTCATCCGCACACAGAACCCGGCTTATGGTTCATCGTTTTTTATCTTAATTGACTCAAATGGTAAAACTAGTGTATCATAAGAAAGCATGATACCGGAAAATGTTATAATCGGCAGGAAGTCTCGTTATATACGGCTAAAATTTGGTCATTTAACGGCGATGCTGGTTGTCCTTCTTGTTCTCCTTATTCCTCTGCCCTTACTTATTGCCTACAGAAGCCGTTTGAGCAATGAACGGAAGAGCTACCTTGAGTTATGGCAGGAAGGTAACTATCAGGAAACCTATGAACGCAGCCTGTCGGCGCTCGAAAAAAAACCGCTGGATTATTTTCTCCTCACGCTCCATGGTTTTTCAGCCTTCCAAATCGGCATCTCCCAGATAAATAATTTCGATACCCTGAACTATATTGATGAATGCATCTGGTCTCTGCGAAAAGCCCTCCTGGTTGACAAGCGGGATAAGGACAGCCGCATTTATTACGTTTTAGGGAAGGCATATTACTACAAAGGCGCAAATTTCGCCGATCTGTCGGTCAGCTATCTGGAAAAGGCCGGGGAGGCCGGTATAGACGCCTCTGATATTTATGAGTATCTGGGTATGGCCTATGCCTCCATCAGGGATTACCATAACAGCGTAGCTTCTTTTTCCCAGGCTCTTAATACACAGCAGCCTTCGGATACCCTGCTCATCTCCATAGCCCGTTCATATATTGCCATGGGTGAAATGGAACCTGCAAAGGCCTATCTCCTCCGTTGTATTGATATTTCCAGGGACTCCAAAACCATACTTACCGCCAGGCTTCACCTTGCGGAAATTCTGGGAAACGAAGGAGATGCAGGGCAGGCTGAGGCCCAGTATATGGCCATTTTGAATGAATCCGGGGAAAATGCGGAAGCGCATTTTCGTCTGGGCCTGCTCTATTCAGAAAAGGGTGACACTACCAGAGCACGGGCTGAATGGCGGAGAGCTGTCAGGATAGATCCTGCTCATGCCAATGCCAGAGCACGTTTGAATATGTAGGAGGGGATATGTTTGGATTTAATTCTTCAGATATCGGGATTGATTTGGGAACCTGTAACACCCTTATCTACATTCGCGGTAAAGGCATTGTACTGAACGAACCTTCTGTCGTTGCGGTGGAACGCGGTACAAAAAAAGTAAAGGCTGTCGGAGCGGACGCCAAACGCATGCTTTTCCGGACTCCGGGGAACATCATCGCCATCAGGCCGATGAGGGACGGGGTCATTGCCGACCTTGAATCGACCGAAAAGATGATCCGTTACTTTATTTCCCGTGTTCTTCCCCGTTACCGGCCCTTCAAACCCCGCATGATTATCGGTATTCCCTCCTGCATCACCGAAGTTGAACGGCGGGCAGTGGAAGAGAGCGCCTACAAGGCCGGCGCCAGAGAAGTTCTGGTCATTGAAGAAAGCCTTGCAGCCGCTATAGGAGCCGATGTCCCGATTTTTGAACCCGCAGGCCACATGATCTGCGATATAGGCGGAGGCACTACCGAAATCTCCGTTATCTCTCTGGGGGGCATGGTAGTTACCAATGCCATCCGTCTGGGAGGCGACGAATTTGATGAAGCCATTATCCGCCATGTGCGGAGTGTGCATAATCTCATCATCGGGGAACAGATGGCGGAAAGTCTCAAGATCGAAATAGGTAACGCGTCTCCCGACAAGACCATCGAAAAGGTTGAAGTCAAGGGAACCGATGCAATCACCGGTCTTCCCCGGCGCCTTGAAGTGGATTCTGTTGAAGTCCGGGAAGCCCTGAAAGATCCCATTACCAAGATAATTGATGTTATCAAAAGTACCCTGGGGAAGACGCCGCCCGAATTGGCTGCCGATATCGTTGAACGGGGCATCGTCATGACAGGCGGCGGTTCCATGCTTCGGGGGCTGGATAAGCTCATCGCAAAAGAAACCGGCGTACCGGCTATCCTTGCGGAACATCCCTTGGATTGTGTAGCTTTGGGCGCAGGCAAGTATTTCGATTTCATCAAGGAATTTGACAATACCCGCAGCGTCTATGACTACTAAAGTACCGGTCCGCTTCAGTACTACTTCCTATGTTTTCACGGCATTAATGCTGGTTTCTTTTTCTATTCTCTTTTTCTCTACCCGTAGTTTTATTGTCGATTTTAAGAATATGGGGCTTTCCCTTTTTTCCGGCATTCGCGGGACGGTATACGAAGTCTCCTCCTTTGTTTCCCGTTCGGTTCTTTCCGTTCGTGAACTGGCCGCCCTCCGCCGGGAATATGCGGAACTGACCGAGCGAATTGCCCGTTACGAACAGCTTGAGAGGAACGCCGCCGAGATTGGCCAGGAAAACATACGGCTCCGTGAACAGCTCGGCTTTTCCCGGAATCTTTCCTTCAGGCATATTCCGGCGGAAATAACCGGCAGAGATCCCGATAATCTCTTCCCCGCGCTGGTAATCAACAAGGGCGTCCATGCGGGGGTACAGAATAACATGTCGGTAATTGCATGGCAGAACGGAACTCAGGGCCTCGTGGGAAAGGTAATACAGGCAGGGGCATTTGAAAGCCTTGTAATGCCCGTCTACAACTCAAGTTCATTTGTGTCATCCCGTTTTGCAAGTTCCCGCTATGAAGGAATTGCGGAAGGCCAGGGCAATCCGGATCTTCCCCTGATTATGCGTTTTATCCAGAAAAGAGCCAGAGACGAGATCAATGTGGGAGACGTAGTTATTTCCAGCGGCATGGGAGGGATTTTCCCCGCGGGGATAAACCTCGGCAGAGTTTCTGCCATTAATTATCAGGAAAATGAAATATCAATGGAAGTTGATCTGGACATGATTATTGATTTTTCCAGGCTGGAATATGTCTTTGTCATCGGCGGCGAGACAGGAAAAGACACAAATGGCTAAAAATATAATCTGGACGGTCATTTTTGTTCTTATCGCAGCAATTCTGCAGTCAACTATTTTTTTCAGACTGGCAATTTATCATGCCGTACCCGACCTTGCCCTCTGCGTTCTGGTTTTTTCGGCCTATGTCAACGGCTCCATGACAGGACAGCTTTCCGGCTTTTTTTCGGGCCTGTTTCTGGATTTTCTTTCCGCCGCCCCTCTGGGCCTTAATGCCTTTGTGCGTACTCTTATAGGATCCCTGACAGGACTTATGAAGGGTACCTTTTTCCTGGATATTGCCATTCTTCCAATGATTCTCTGTGCGGCGGCAACCCTCGTTAAGGCGGTAACACTATTTTTACTGCATCTGCTTTTTGCCGAGGCGGTACCTTCCTATAGCTTATTTTTACCAACTCTCTGGGTGGAACTCATGCTTAACACTTTTTCCGCTCCTTTTCTTTTTGCCCTGCTCAAGCTCTTTTCGCCCCTGCTGGTTGAGCGGGAACGGAGAGAAACCTAATGCCGCCGGTTACGCCTCCCAGGACCGAAGGCCGTTTGGAAAAACGGCTCATGTTTCTCCGTTTTCTCTTTGTGGCGGTTTTTCTGGGTTACGGTTTACGGCTTTTTTCCATGCAGATCTTAAGCGGAGAAGTATACCGCAGCAGGGCACAGAGTATTGCACGGAGAACCACCGTCATTCCTGCTCAAAGGGGAGAAATTTACGACCGCAGTTACAGCCAGCCTCTGGTACTCAATGCCGATTCCTTTGCCGTAAGCCTGACCCCGGCCGAAGTACCCCGGGGAGAAATGTCAAATCTTTTCGACAGGCTGTCGGAATTGCTGAATATTCCCAGAGATCAACTGGAAAAAAAAATACCTCCCCAGTCATATTTTCTCTATCAGCCGGTAGAACTGGCAGTAAATGTACCCTATACAACCATTGCGTCCCTTGCCGAACGGGTTGATACCTTGCCGGGAATTTCCTGGCAGTCAAAGCCCATGCGGAACTATCAATTTTCGGGAAGTATTTCACATATTATAGGGTATGTAGGAAACATAACCAGAGACGAATTGACGATGCTCTACAACAGCGGTTACCAGCAGGGGGACGTAATCGGCAAAGCGGGCATTGAGCGGCAGTATGACGGCATTCTGAAGGGGAAGGAAGGATGGGAGATACGTACTGTTGATGTCCGGGGAAGGCGTATCCCCGGTGAAGAAAATTTCAGACAGGCGCCGGTAATGGGGAAAAATCTCGTGCTCAGTATCGATCAAGACATACAAATCCTGGCGGAAAAGGCTCTGGGAGAGCGCATGGGGTCCGTTGTAATATTACGGCCGTCAAATGGCGAAATACTGGCACTGGTTTCCTACCCATGGTATGATCCTAACCTCTTTAACCGCAGCGACATGAGTGATGATTACAATGTCCTAATCAATGATCCGAATAAACCTTTTCTTAACCGGGCAATACAGTCAAGTTATCCTCCGGCTTCTACTTTCAAAATAGTTATGACCTCAGGAATCCTTAATGAAGGCGCCATTTCTCCCCTGGAGACTGTCGACTGCCAGGGAGAACTAACATACGGGGAGAGGCTCTGGAGGTGCCATATCCGGAAACCGGGTCACGGCAGGCTTAACCTGCAGCAGGCAATGGCTCAATCCTGCGATACGTACTACTGGGTTGTCGGAAGGGATTTTCTCGGAACGGAACGGATCATCTATTATGCAAAGGAATTCGGTTACGGAGACGCAAGCGGCATCGATCTTCCCGGAGAGATTAACGGCTTTATCCCAAACCCCCAGTGGAAAGAGCGCCGGTTTCACGAACGCTGGCTCGGCGGAGACACAATGAACATGAGCATTGGTCAGGGTTATACCTTGATTACTCCCATACAGATGGCCAACATGGTAGCAATGGTAGTCAACGGCGGTAAAATATATAAACCTCACATTCTCAAAGAAGTACGCGATCCGGTATCCGGCGCGGTAGAACGGAGCATACAGGCCGAACTGCTCAGGGAAACCGCTATTCCCTCATCAGTTTTTGAAACCGTCAGAAGAGACATGAGAACTGTAATCAGCGGAGGAACCGCCCAGTTTCCGCTGAATATCAAATCCGTGCAGATTGCCGGAAAAACCGGAACCGGAGAAGTCGGCCTTAACGACCGCTGGCATTCCTGGTTTGCCTCTTATGCGCCCTACGACAGCGCAAAGCCTGAAGATCAGATAGTAGTTTCCATAATCGTGGAGGCGGCGAACCGCTGGGAATGGTGGGCGCCCTATGCTTCGGCTATCATTTATCAGGGAATTTTCAGCAATCAGACTTATGAAGAATCTGTCCGTTCACTGGGGCTTCAGCAGTTCTTACCGGTTCTGGGACGCCGCGAATGAGAATCAGAAATCTATTGGAGATAGATTATATCCTTCTCTTTACTTCCCTGGTGTTATCGATATTCGGCATCCTGTTTATTTATTCTTCCGGCGTTACTTCCTCCGGAGTACTCGTTTCAAACGAATACATCAGACAGATCATCTGGGCCATTGCGGGTATGGCCATTGCATGTTCACTGTCACTTATTGACTATAAACGAATCCGGGATCTTTCAATCTATCTTTATCTGGGTACGCTGTTTCTTCTGCTCTATACCTGTTTCTTTGGCCGGCTGGTAAACGGCGCCCGTGCCTGGATAGGCATCGGGGCTTTCGGCATTCAGCCTTCAGAATTCGCCAAGATTACTACAATTCTTTTTCTTGCCCGCCACCTGGATGATACCCGCCGGACTACCGAAGTCTTCTCCCGTTTTGCAGTTTCCTGCGTCATTGTTTTTATTCCCATGGGTATTATTCTTATACAGCCCGATTTTGGCACATCATTGGTATTTATACCGATTCTGCTGGTAATGACTTTTGTCGCAGGCGTGACGCTCCGTTATGTTATTTTTTTAATTGCCTGCATCGGTCTTACGGTCATTCTTACCGTTCTTCCTCTCTGGCAAAGTTACATACTCCGCAGTAACGCCGGCAGTTTTTTAATTCTTCTTAACCTGCGTTTCATAATGACAGTAATCCTGGCGTTAGCTCTGATCGCCGGTATTGCCTTCTTCGGTTATATCAAATACAGAAAAGCCTATTTTTTCTGGATTTTATATGCGGCAGGCACTGCGATAATATCACTGGGCGCCTCATTCATGTCTCACAGGGTACTTAAAGATTATCAAATAATGCGTCTTATCGTCTTTCTGGATCCCAATGTCGATCCCCGGGGTGCAGGCTGGAATATTATTCAATCAATTACCGCTATCGGTTCCGGCGGATTTACCGGGAAAGGCTACCTTCATGGCACGCAGAGTCACTACCGCTTTCTCCCTCAGCAGAGTACCGATTTTATTTTTTCGATCTTTACCGAAGAATGGGGATTTCTGGGAGGGCTGCTGGTTTTCGCCCTCTTTTTGATCATCTGTTTAAGGCTTATACGCATCATGAGAACTACCAATGATGCCTTCGGCGCCAATATTTGTGCGGGGCTTTCCGGTATGTACATTTTCCACTTCCTCATCAATGTCGGAATGACCATGGGTATCATGCCCATTACGGGAATACCGCTGCTTTTCATGTCTTACGGCGGTTCGGCCCTGATTTCCGCCATGACGGGAATAGGGCTTGCCCTCAGCATCTATGTCAGAAGGTATGGTCATTAGTTGGAAAAACGCTATGTAGATCCCCTGCATGAACTGGGACAGCTTCTCATGGAAATAGAAAAACCGGCCCGCTATACCGGTGGTGAATACGGAAGCCTTGCCCGCCGTTCCGCAATCCTCGACACTCTTATTGCTTTTCCGGATCTCTACGAAATAGGCATGTCAAATCAGGCCATGCGGATCATCTATAACCGCATTAACCGTATCAAGGGCATTTCCTGCGACAGGGCTTTTGCGCCGGCGCCGGATTTTGAAAAACTTCTCGCAGAAAAAAATATACCGCTTTATGGTCTTGATACAGGCATTGCATTTCATGATCTTGATATCCTCATGTTCACCTTTGGTTATGAACTGGGAATAACAGAGGTCCTTGCCATGCTGCAGGCGGGGAAAATCCCTGTCCGTTCAGAAGACCGGGATGAGCAATGCCCCATAGTGATCATGGGAGGGCCCAGTGTTTCCAATCCTGTTCCCTATAGCCGCTTTATCGATGCTTTCTGGATAGGGGAGGCCGAGGCCGGTTTTTTTGAACTTTTGACTCTCCTGTGCGATATGAAAAAGGCAGGGGAGGGGAGGGCGGCCCTCCTTGCAAAAATTGCGGAGCACCCGAATATCTGGCTGCGCGGAAAGAAGAAGGCTTTCAGGGCCGTCGATCCGCATTTTGGAGAAGGGGAGGGGGGGGCCGCGGTCTTCCCTGTTCCCAGCATAAAAACCGTACAGATGCACGGGGCGGTAGAAATAATGCGCGGCTGTCCCAACGGCTGCCGTTTCTGCCATGCAGGTTACTGGTACAGGCCCATGCGGCAGAAAAACGCCCCGGCAGTATTCCGTGAGGCCGAAGCCTTTATCCGTCAGGGCGGCTACCGGGAGATCAGTCTCTCGTCCCTCTCTACCGGAGATTACCGGTATATTGATTACCTTGTTAACACCTTTAATGAACGGTATCAACAGGAGCATGTTTCCTTCCAGCTTCCTTCCCTCCGCGTTTCGAGTTTTTCCCTTCCCCTGCTGGAAAAAGTATCCCTGGTACGCAAAAGCGGCCTGACCTTTGCGGTAGAAACCCCCGAGGAGGCGTGGCAATTTTCGATAAACAAACAAGTCTTACGGGATGATGTAGTAAGTATCCTCCGGGAGGCAAAGAAACACGGCTGGAGGGGCGCAAAGTTCTATTTCATGATCGGCCTCCCCATAGCAAAAGGAGCAAAACATCTTAACGAAAAGCCGGAGGAGGGGCCGGAACAAAGCGAAGAGGCGGAAATAGTCAATTTTATCCGGTATGTAGCGGGGAAAACAGGGGCCCACTGTAACATCAACGTAGGAGTCTTTGTCCCCAAGCCGCACACCCCCTACCAGAGGACTGTCCAAATGGAACATGAAAAAGCCGGAGAAAAACTGTTCTGGATAAAAGATAATCTCAAAAAAGAAGGCCACAAGGTAAGTTTTCAGGATCCCTTTATTTCCGGGCTCGAAGGCATCCTGAGCCGCGGCGGTGAATTTACAGGCGTCTTGATAGAAGCGGCCTTCCGCAGGGGCTGCCGTCTTGATGCCTGGAGCGAATACATGAAAAGGGATGTATGGGAAAAAATAGTTACAGAATACCGGAAAGAGATAAAAAAGATGCTTGACTTTGAGATCGCGCAAGAGCTTCCCTGGGCCTCCATCAATTCCGGAATAAGTCCGCACTATTTCAACGACGAATTTAAGAAGTCATGCAATCAAGAATTAACTTTAACATGTACAGAAAATTGTACATATAACTGCGGTATTTGTGGAAAACAACGAGGTATAGTATATAATAGCATACATGATAAAGTAATTTATAATGAAAAGGATACTGATACTTCTGCAGATGCTTCAAATTTTTCCTTTCGCATACTCTTTTCTTTCAGCAAGACAGGGAAGGCCGTCTTTTTATCCCATCTATCCCTGGTGGAGATCTTTAATATGGCCTTCCTCCGGGCCGGTATCCCGGTTTCCTTTACCCGGGGCTTTAATCCCCTGCCTAAACTGGAAATTCTGGCCCCTCTTTCCCTTGGGATCACCGGCCTGAATGAGATGGCGCTTATTGAAACCGGTGTTTTTTTCAACGGTAACGGATTTGCCGCCTGCATGAACAAGGTGCTTCCGGAAGGGCTTACGATTGTTCATGCGGAAAATCATGAAGTTCCTGCAGGGATAAAAAAACATTCCCTCTCATCATTTCTCTGGGGTTTTTCCTACCAGGAAGAAGAAGATGCGCAGGCCGCCGGAGGGACTCATGTTCCCCTCAGGATCGTTCCATTTAATGAGGAAAAAAAATACAGGGAAAATAGGACTGCATTGAAAGGAAGCGTCTACGGACTTATCCGCTCCGCTGTCCTGGCCAGGGATCCTTCGGGCAAGGAAGATGTTGGTAAACCGTATTTTGAAGTTTTCCGGCATTTGTACAAGCCGGCGTCAGAATCCCCGCCAGCAGTTTGACATTTACTGAAGAAATTTGCCACGAACGACACTAACAGACACGAACGGAACAGGGCGCCTTTCATTTTCCCTCCGTTTTCATACAAAAACCCTATATCCAAGTAGACAGAATAAAGATTATGGATAGTAAAAATATCCGGTGTGTGGTAGATTCTCTTTTCATTTCCAAAGCCTTGCGCATTCGGATCTAAATCATCTTACTTTGCCCGTGGGATCATTCTCGTTTTG
>JAIRXN010000153.1 GCA_031268245.1 Treponema sp.
GCCCTTCATTTTTCCCTCCGCTTTCATAATTCTTGGCTCTTATTTCATTCAAACTATGCTGATTATAGAGGTAAAATCGATACTATCAAAGCACAAGTTCGTGAGGTTCGTGCGAAACAAGCTCATTTTCCAGACATTATTCCCCGCCGTCAAGCCGGAATACGTCTTGTTCGAGTGGTTCGTGATTATCCGTGGCTAAAAGTAAAATTGCTGCTAGTGATGGAGGTGGCAGGCTATTCCACGGCTGCCTTGGGCTGTCCAGGAAGGAACCTCTTTCCGGCAGAGGGGCATGGCTTTCGGGCAGCGGCTCTGGAATACACAGCCCGGGGGAGGATTCAGAGGAGAGGGGGCCTCTCCGTTCAGCCGTATCCGTTCCCCGTTTTGACCCGGTATAGCTGAAAGCAGGGCTTCGGTGTAGGGGTGTAGGGGCTGCCTGAAAAGTTCATCCCGTTCCGCATGTTCCACGATACGGCCCAGGTACATCACCGCTACCCTGCGGGAAACAGAACGCAGCACCCGCAGATCGTGAGAGATAAAGAGGGCGCTCATCTCTTCTTCCCGTTGAATGGCTGTAAAAAGCCTGAGAATCTCATCGCGGGTACCTGAATCAAGGGATGCCACGGGTTCATCCAGGATGAGCAGCTTCGACTTGAGGAGAAGGGCTCGTGCGATACAGAGCCGCTGGAGTTGGCCGCCTGAACATTCGCGGGGGTAGCGTCCGTAGAATTCTCTGCCCAGACCCACACGTTCCAGGACTTCGATTGCCAGATTGAGTCTTTCCTTCCTGTCTTTGCCAATCCGGTGGATCTTGAGGGCCTCTTCAAGGGAGTCCCCCAGTCTGGCATGGGGGGAAAGGCTTGAATACGGATCCTGGAAAACCATCTGTATCTCACGCCGCAGGGGGCGCAGATCCGTTTCCTTTAGCCTGCTGATGTCCCGGCCCTGAAAAAATACGGAACCCCTGTCCGGCTTGAGGAGCCGGGCCAAGGTACGGGCGAGGGTACTCTTGCCGCAGCCGGATTCTCCCACAAGACCCAGTGTCTCTCCTTCACAGATTCGGAGATCGACTCCTTCCACTGCATGAAGGATGGAACTTCGGCCCTGTTTCTTGCCGGTTTTGAAATACTTGGAGAGACCCTGCGCTTCAAGAACCAGGCCGCTTCCCGGCTTGAAGCTGCCGGAGAGGCGGGCAAAGTTTTCTGTTTGAATCTTCGGCCTTTCTGCAGCAAGCCGGCCTTTTTCCAGAACCAGCGTCCGGCTGCAGTAGTCTGAAGCCAAAGCCCTGTCGTGGGTGATGAACAGCACCGCCATACCCAGATCCTGCCTGAGTTTGGCAATCAGTTCCATGATTCTCGCCTGAACGCTGAGATCCAGCGCTGTAGCAGGCTCATCGGCGATGAGCAGCCGGGGATCTGAGGAGAGGGCCATGGCGATGAGAACCCGCTGCCGCATTCCGCCTGAAAGCTCATGAGGAAACTGTATGAAACGTTTTGAAGGATCGGGAATATCAACCCTGTTGAGGAGATCCAGCGCTCTTTCCGAAGCTTCCCTGCCTTTCAGTTTCCGGTGGAGTTTCAAAGATTCGACAATCTGGCTTCCGATGCTGAGTACCGGATTGAGTGCCCTCATGGCGTCCTGGCAGATCAGGGCAATGCGCCCGCCCCGGTAGTTTCTCATCTCCTGCCGGGAAATGTTCAACATGTCCCTTCCTTCAAAGATGACCTTTCCCGAGTAGGAAACCTGCTTCTCGTCATGAAGCCTCAGTATTGACTGTGCGGTTACCGTTTTTCCGGCGCCCGATCTGCCCAAAAGGCCCAGCATTTCACCCCGCTCCAGGGAAAAGGAAACTCTATCAATAGCCTTTACAGGACCCTTTTGCGTATTAAAACTGGTCGAAAGATTCTGAATGTCAAGCAAGGGCGAAATACTCACCGTTCCTCCATAATAAGATTTTGAAAGCAGGCTAAAGCCGCTTGCCTTAGTTACTCTTAACAGGATTCAGGAGATCGCGTAACCCGTCTCCCAGAAGATTAAAACCCAGCACGGCAAGGCCGGTATATATACCAGGAAAGATTACCATCCATCGGGCCTGATAGATAACCCCCCGGGCTTCACTCAAAATACTGCCCCAACTCGGCTGGGGAACAGGCGCCCCTGCGCCCAGAAAACTCAAGGACGCTTCTGTAATGATCGAAGAGGCAAAGACAAAACTAAGCTGCACGACGAGTGGAGACATGATATTCGGCACAATATGAAAAAAGATGATACGCCCCCTTCCTGCCCCCAGAGCCTTCATCGCTTCGATGTAGGGCTCCTCCCTTACCACCAGTGCGGCTCCCCGTACAAGGCGCGCCATGTTTGGTGTATATGCCAGCGAGAGGCAGAAGATCACATTCCACAGATCCGCTCCGAGAAGGCTCATCATGGCGATTGCCAGAAGCACCGGGGGGATGGCCTTGACCCCGTCGCAGATCCGCATAAGAATTTTGTCCAGAAAACGATTGAGACCGGCGGCAAGGCCGAGAAGCAGGCCCAGCGTCCCGGTAATAAAGCCCACCGTAAAGGCCGCTGCCAGGGAGATCCCCGCTCCGTGAATCACCCGGGCACAGAGATCCCGTCCCAGAGTATCGGTACCGAACCAATGCAGGGCGGAAGGCTTCATGAGCCTCTCGTTTATGTTGATCGTGTAGGCTGAAGTTTTCAGCAGTAAGGGCCCCAGCACGGCGCTAAGGATCATGAAAACGGTAATAAGGCTTCCGGCAAGAAGGCGGCGGTTTTTCAACACTTCCATTTCAGTCGCCCCCAAGGCGGACACGGGGATCGACCCTGGTAATGACAAGATCCCCAAAGAGGTTCAGAATCACATTGAGCAGGGCCGCCAGCAGTACAAGTGTACGAATCACCAGAAAATCCCGCCGGCCTATGGAAGCCACCAGCAGGGAACCGAGCCCCGGTATGCCGAAGAGGGATTCGATCACTGCCGCCCCGGAGAGAATAGCGGTAAAACTCTGGAGGATGGGACTTATCAGTGCAGAGAGAATGTTGCGGAAAGCATGGCGGAGGAGAATGCGCATCTCTCCCGCTCCTTTTGCCCGCGCCATGCTGATATAACTTTTCCCCAGTTCATCCAGCAGGGAAGCGCGAGTGAGACGCATCAGAAGTCCTGCGTGGATCAGGCCCAGGGAGAGGGCCGGCAGGGCAATCGAACGGAGATGCGGTAGAAGCCCTGTGGAAAGCGGCCTGTAGGCGGCAACGGGAAACCAGCGCAGGCGGACCGCAAAGAGCATCATGAGCAGCAGCCCCAGAAGAAAGCCGGGAAGACTGATGCCCAGAAGGGCCAGGGTGGAAAGTCCCCTGTCCGCAAGGCTGTCCTTCTTGCCGGCGGCCAGCATGCCCAGCGGCAGGGAAACTGCCAGAGCGATAAACAGGGAAAAAACTGCCAGAGAAAAAGTCGGAACAAGGTGTTCGATAATGAGACTTGAAACCCTCACCGAGTTGGCAGTGGAAAGACCAAAATTCCCCTTGAACATATTCCCCAGCCAGCGGAGGTATAGCAGGGGAGGGGCCTCATGAAGCTGAAGCCGGTTTTCCAGGAGGGCAATATCCTCCTGGCTTGAAGCTTCTCCCAGGAGTAAAGCGGCCTCGTTCCCCGGCACAAGGTAACCCATACCGAACACGATCAGGGAAACGACAAAAAGCACCGGCAGCACAGAGAAGATGTGAGGGATGATTTTTTTGCCGGGGAGATGAGCCATTAAGATGAAGATACTACTTCCGCAGCCCGGCATTCCAGAAGTAAAGTCCCTTGAATGCGATAACATTCTCAAGCTTCTTGTTCCAGGCATGGGTGCTGCCGAAGTGTCCCACATTGATAACCGGAAGGGAGACCCAACAGTAGCCCTGGAGATTATCCCAGCGCTGTTTCGCCTCTTCCCGGTTTTCTGCAGAAGTGAGTTCCCTTACCAGATGCTGCAAGGTCTCGTCTTCCGACCAGCCGGGATAGGAAGGCCCAAAGAAGAGCTTGAGAGAAGGGGAGGGAACCGAAACAAAGTTGGTAATAAAGATGTCATAACGGGAAGGATCGTTTCGGTACTGCAGCATGGCGGCCCAGTCAACAATTTCAAGTTCCACCGGTATTTCAAGTGCTTCCAGTTGCTGTTTTAGCACCAGCGCGCCCCGGTCAAATGTACCCATATTGGAAATGAGTATCCTTAAAACTTCACCCCGATAATCCGCCTTTTTCAGAAGCTCTCTTGCCAGTGCTATATCCCGGCGGTTATAGTATTCCGCACCTGCAAGGGAAAACCAGAGAGAAGCAGGGTCTTCCATGTAGGAAGAACTCAGGGAATACTCTTCCCCGAAACATGCCTTGAGTATTTCCTCCGCGTCGAGTGCTGCGTTGATCGCCTGCCGGAAGTAGAGGTTTGTCCCCAATCCCTGTTTTTTGTTGAAGATGAGAAGCATGGAACCCGCCTGATAACTTACCGTTTCCACATCCTTCATTGCCTTGAGCCTGGGAAGATCGTCTTCCACAAGGTTGTAATCCGCCTGGAATTGGCCGGTTTCAAGGCCCGCAAGACGGGTGGCGGACTGCGGCACGATTTGGAAATAGATCTTTTCTGCCGCAGGCTTTTTGTATACCGCCCAGCCGTCCGCAGGCTTGTCCGGGTCTCCGTATGGCGCATAGGAATCAAAACGTTCCAGAAGTATATACTGATTCAGTTTCCATTCGGCAAATTTGAAAGGCCCCGTTCCGATATACCGGCGCAGAAAGCCCCTTTCATCCTCATCCCTGCAGGCTTCGGCAGTTGTAATAACGGCAGGCTGGGCGGAACCGGCCATTATTTCAGGAAAACTTAAAACCGGGTTTTCAAATCTGATCCTCACCGTGTAATCGTCCACTCTTTCAAAACGGGATACGCCGGCAATTTCCCGGACCGAGGAAAAACTCTCTATCCAGCGGTTCAGGGAAGAGATCACGTCTTCCGCATCCATAATTGAGCCGTCGTGAAAGGGCACCCCCCGTCTCAGGTAAAACGTTAAGCTTCTCCCGCCTTCGCCTGTTTCAAAGCGTTCCGCCAGTTCGGGAACCGCTTCGGAAACGGAAGAGAGCGTTACAAGTTTTTCCCAGATCGTGCCGTCCCCGATCTGTCTGGCAATAAGGGTAGAGTTCTTGTGGAGATCCAGGGAAGGAGATTCCTGCATTACCGCTATGTTGAGGGTTTCTTCGTAAAGGGCGCCGCTCTCCGGCCCGCCGTCTCCCCGGCACCCGGCGAATAATACAAGACCCAGGCAAATTACAAGAGCCTGAGCTTGTCCCAAAACCCGGTTGGTTTTGGACAAGCTCTTGGAAAAACCGGTCAAAAGCCCGGTTTTTCCCTTAAATCTAAGGAAGCTGTTCCAAAAGCTGAAGATATGGAACAGCCTCGCTTGAGAAAAAATAACCGGGTTTTGAAACCGGCTCAGAAAGCTTCCTGTTTCTTTGTTTAGAACATGCGCCGCCATCATTCCATCTACAATATATATTTTTGAAAAAAAAACAAGGAGAGGCAATCCCTGACCTTTTTCCGGTTTTTTGCCGCTTGACAAAGAAACAATCGTTTTTATATAGTAATTATAGGTTTTTTGAGTCTTTGTGTTTCATGGCGCAGGAAAGCGCCGCAAAGTACTTGAAAAAGTTTGTAATGTAGGGTATAAAGTCCTGATGAACGCGCGGGAATAGCTCAGTGGTAGAGCGCGACCTTGCCAAGGTCGATGTCGCGGGTCCGACTCCCGTTTCCCGCTTTATGAAAGATGCCGTAATTCTTTATAGGATAAGGAGTTACGGAGACATGGTATAAAGTAATTTTTTACTTCTTTACCTGTTTCCAGTAAAATTCCAGAAAAACGGTATGATAAAGAAGCCGTATTACCTTTATAAGCGGAAAAGAAGCAAATATTACTCATGCCAATTCCGAAATCCGATAACCGGGGAATTAGGGGTCGAGGTTTCCACCGGAGAAACAAACAAGACTTTAGCCGAAGAATGGGCAAAAGAACGGATGGACGAAAGGCGGGGAAGCTCCACGCTTTTTGGGGAGTACGCCGCATCTTTTTTCGGCCCCGACTGCCCTCGCTGCAACCGGTATAGGGACGAAGGAAAATATTACTCCCCGGCTACGTTAGGCAATTACAGACGGTATCTCAAAAATATGATCCTCACTGATAAAGTCATTTGCGCCCTGCCTTTGGGCAATATTCGCCGGGGGGATATTGTCCAGTTACGGGAACGATGGCACAAGGCAAAACCGGGTATAACCCTTGAAAAGCCCCTTGAAACCATACGGACTATTCTAGCCGAAGCCCTTTATATGGAGTACATTGAGTATAACCCCGCCGAAAAGGTTAGGAATGTCGTATAC
>JAIRXN010000200.1 GCA_031268245.1 Treponema sp.
AACCTTAAACTGCTTGCGGGTATTGACTGGAATCCTTCGGCATGGAACCTTTCGGCCCAGTATTACGAAGATATGCTGCCGGACGCATATTCAGGCGGAACCGAAAGACCCTGGCGGAAAAACGGCGTGAGTCTGCGAATTGCCCGTTCTTTTTTCCGGGAAACCCTTACATGTTCGGCCTGGTATTACATGGATCTCATTGACTTCGACAGCGCAGGCAGCGTATCTGCCGAATACGCCCTGACCGATGCCCTCGGCCTTTCCCTGGGAAGCGATTTTTTTTCAGGCGGTATCGATGACCGGGGGAGCTATGCCCCTTACAAAGATTTAAGTTGTTTTTGGTTCAGGGGAATCTTCAGGTTCTAAGTTAAGAACCATTTTGTCTTTGTTCGTGAGCTTGGCATTCGTGGTTCTATTCTTCATTCGTTTGTAGTATACTAAGGGCAAGGAGCTTGTTATGGGTGAAGTACGGACGGAAATTACCCCGGTTATTCCGGATGGCGACACCGAATTTCCATGTTGTTTTTTTACTGCTTTGTAATAGAATAGACAGAGGGAGTAGACGTGGTTATCGAGTATCACGAAGCAGCGTTTAATCACCATGTAAGCGAGGCCGACATTGAATGGGCGCTTGCCACGCAATTTTATGAGAAGCCTGCTGCTGATGGAAGTTTCCTTGCCATAGGTTTCAACCGCGCCGGCAACCCGCTGGAAGTTGCCTTTCGTGAATTAGATGACAGAACGTTGTTCGTATTTCACGCCATGCCGTGCCGCCAACAATGGCTCGACGAGGCGAATACAAGGAAAAAACATGGCCAGAAGACCGACTGATGAGGAAGCGTGGGCGCTTGAAAAAATGTGGACGGAAAATCCGCCGGAACTTTTGGAAGGCGCAGGTCCCTTGACGCGCCGCCGGGAACTACTGCGGTTGCTTGACGAGGTGAGCGCCAATTATATCCTGACGATAGCCGAGCGCGATTGCAAAACTCCAGCGCAAGTGGTTGGCGACATGGTTCGCCGCGAAATCGCCGCCCAATCCACTTCTACAGCATAACGGACCAGGCCTGCGAATCAATGAGCAACGAAGAAGTTTAACCACGAACGCCGCAAACCTCACGAACCAACACGAACGGGTTTACCACTTTGTTCGTGGGGTTGGCGTGGTAAATTCTCTTTTCATTTCCAAAGCCTTGCGTAAGATGAGTCACGTTTTTAAGCGGATGTTGTTCAATAACTGAAGTTATTGAACAACTCTAGTAAATGCCAAATCTGCAAGACTTGTGAAACAACCAACCGGCTTGTTGAACAAGTCCATTGTACCCGATTGTACCCGTTTTCAGCCTGTGATACAATATATTTGTGAGAGACCCGGCCGGTTCGACGGAAAACTGACGGGTTTTGCAAGAAGCTCTAATATCTTAAAGGAGAAGAACATGAAAAAAGGAATAATCCTTGCACTCTTTGCGGCAGTAATCATGCCGTCTTTTGCCCAGGACAGCAATAGTCCCGGATTCAAGGCGCTTGTCAACCACTATGCGGCTCGAAACTTTGTTTCAGGCTCAATCGCCAGATCCGATCTGGATGCCATCATTGATGCGGGAATCCGTGCGCCCAGCGCCAACAACCGCCAGCCCTGGCGCTTTACCGTTGTGCAGAATCTTGATCTGGCTCAAAAGATAGTTCCCCAGACTCAGGACGGAAATGTCCTTATCGTTGTTTCAAGTTCCGGAGACGGCAAAACCAATGGCAGCCAGATTCTTGACTGCGCCCTGGCAACGGAAAGCATCTACCTTGCGGCCCAGGCTTTGGGCTATGGTTCCAGGATCTATACCGGGCCTATGAACACCCTCAACAGCCGCTTCAAGTCCGATCTGGGGCTTCCCTCAGGCTACAGCGCCGTGGCTCTGGTGCGGGTAGGCAGGGTTCAGGCGGGAGTCGATGCGGTCAGCGCCGCTTCAAGCCGGAAGCAGGCAAACGATCTGGTGAATTACAAATAGGAACGCGAATTTATCGTTTTTACTTTTTTTCTCACCGCCAGGAGGAGGAAGAAGGTCAGCACACTGAAAACGAGACAGCTCCGGTAGCCCCATTCCGCTCCGATAAAACGGTTGATAAGGCCAATAGAGTACTGGAGCAGGCCGTTTGTGGTAAAGGCGATGGGTATGATGACGCTGCTCACCGCCCGGGCGTTTTCCCGGAAGACGGGGATGCTCAGGGCCAGCATGGTAGGATAGAGGATGGCGATGAAGAAACCTGAAACCGGCAGTATCCAGATTCCCCGTTCCCCCAAAAGAAAACCTACTGCAAAGATAAGACAGACAATTACACAGCCGCCCGTGATGCTTTTAAGGTAGCCGATCTTTTCGATTATAAAACCGGAAAGAAAACGGGAAGCGGTGTAGAGAATATAAAAAATTGAAACAAAGAGGGCTCCCTGGATCTTCGGATCAAAGCCGTAGACATCCTGCAGGTACAGGGCGCTCCAGTTGGTGGTTCCTACTTCTACAGTCGAGCCGAAACCCATAGTTATGCCGAAAAGCCATACAACCGGTTCCTTCAGGGCCGAAAAAAAGGAAAGTCCTTTGGCGGGCGGCGAATCATCTTCCCCGGGCCCGGTTTTTCCCGGCACAGACTGTGTCCGCTTTCCGGGAGCGGCAATAAAGGTAAAGATCCCCAGAAGCAGGGCGGGGAAGAGGCCGAAAAAATAGATGTAGCGCCAGTTTCTTCCCATGCTGCCGGTCATCAGCCCCGCATAGGCCGGCCCGATGATCGCTCCTATGCCGTAGAAAAAGTGCAGGAGGCTCATCATAAGGGCGGATTTTGCAGTAAAGGTGCTAACCCCCATGCCGTTAAGGCCTATCTCAAAAAAACCGAGACCCATCTGTATCAGCAGAAACATTGTCGCAGCGAAAAGGAAACCGTTTGCCACACGGAAGCAAAACATCCCGCTCAGGATAAGCGCAAAGCCCAGCATCAGGGATTTACGGAACCCCAGGCGCTCCAGAATGATGCCCGCAACGATACACGCGAACACCGAAAAAATGGCGATTGCCGAAACCATGAGCCCCTGCTGGTCATAGGAAACACCGAATTCATTCTTTATGAGGGGGTAGGCTATGCTTCTGGAAGAATTGATGAATCCGTAGAGGATCATATCAATATAGATGAGAAGGGTGATGATATAGAAACGCCGATTTTGCTTCAAAGGATCACCCCGTTTCAGGGACCACCCCATTTCAGCCTTCCAGAATAAGCAGTGTTTTGGGATCAAGCCGCATGGCCATAGACTCAAGTTTGACGCTGCTGCGGTCTTTGGAAACCGTCAACTCAATATGGCTGCTTTTCGGATCAAGCAGGATGATAACATCCACCAGATCCGCATAGTCCTTGATGATGAAGGGGATTCCCTGTTTGTCCCAGAAGGGGCCTTCTCCCTTCACCGTGCAGGAATACCAGATTTCAAGATTCAGTTCTTGGGCGGCATTTTTAATATTCTCAAGCCGGGAACGATCCATCCGGTTAAAATCAAAGCCGTCCACGATGATAGACTCGGCCTTGAAGCCCCCTTCCAAAATCATCGCCCTGAGGCTTTTGAGAACCTGATCGCCTGTAACCCCGTCCTGGTTAAAATTCATCAGAACCCGGTTTTTGGTAACTTCGTTCCTTATTTCCTGGGCATTCTCCAGATTCTTCCGGCTGATGAATTCATCAAAAATATCCTCGTACCAGGCAAGCACATAACCGGTGTTCTGGGTGAAGGACACATGGATAATCTTCCTGTTCTGCAGAAGTTTGTCCAGGGCAATCTGTACCAGTACACTGGTCTTCCCGATACCGCTGGATGAAACGATGAGCCCCACTTCGCCGCTTTTAAGTCCTCCATGGATGGACTTCTCAAATATCCGCACTGGACTGCGGGCGATTAATTCTGATTTTACCATTTGTCTTTCCTTCTAAATTTAAGATTAAGATGATGGAGAAAATAATCGCTTTTCCCCGGTACTCCCTCAGAAACGTTCTTTCCGCCTTTTTTCTTCGTACTCTTTTATAAGCGCCTCACCGATGCTCTGAGGCACCTTGCCGTATTTGAGGAACTCCATGGTGAACTCGGCCTTACCCTGAGTAAGGGAGCGGAGTACCGTGGAATAACCGAACATCTCGCTCAAGGGGACTTCCGCCTCCACACGGCTAAACACTCCGTCTTCGGTCGATGCCGATATTATACCACGACGCTGGTTGATTGAACCGAAAATATTTCCCTGAAATTCCGTAGGCCCCTCAACCGCAACCTTCATAATCGGTTCCAGAATACAGGGTTTGGCCTTGTGATAGGCCTCCCGGAAGGCGCCGATAGCGGCAAGCTGGAAGGCGATGTCCGAAGAATCCACCGGGTGGCTCTGACCGTCGTTGATAAGGCAGCGGATATTGACGATGGGGAATCCGATAAGGCTTCCCTTCTTGATCGCCTCCTTGAAGCCCTTGTCACAACTGGGGATGTATTCCGTGGGAACGGCGCCGCCCTTGATATTGTCCACAAATTCGTAGTCGCCGCCGTCCCAGGGCTCCATGTAGCCTGCTACACGGCCGTACTGACCCGAACCGCCGGTCTGTTTCTTGTGGGTATAGTTGAATTCGGCGCGCTGGGTAATGGCTTCCCGGTAGGCAACTTGGGGCATTCCTGTCTCAACATCGCATTTGTACTCACGCCTCATCCGCTCTATGTAGACTTCCAGATGAAGTTCCCCCATACCCTGGATGATCGTCTGGTTGGATTCAGGATCTACAAAGGTACGGAAAGTAGGATCTTCCTTGGTAAAGCGGTTTAGGGCTTTGGCCATCTGATCGGCGCTTTTTTTGTCCTTGGGATCGATAGCCAGAGAGATAACGGGTTCAGGCACATACATCGAACTCATGGCGTAGTTAAGTCCTCCGCCGCAGAAGGTATCGCCCGAAGCGCAGTCGATACCGAAGAGGGCCACAATGTCCCCCGGAGATCCTTCGGTAATATCTTCCATATTGTCCGAGTGCATCCGTACCAGCCGCCCTACCTTGAAACGCTTGCGGGCACGGGTGTTGAAGAGTTCATCACCTTTCTTTAGGGCGCCCTGGTAGATCCTCACGTAGGTAAGCTGACCGTACTGACCGTCTTCAAGTTTGAAGCCCAGGGCTACCACGGGACTTTTTTCGTCGCAGGAAAGCTCCTTCTGTTCCTCGTTGTTTTCAAGGTCAAGAGCGAAGTTTTTAACTTCCAAAGGATTCGGGAGATAATTTTTTACTCCGTCCAGAAGAAGCTGAATCCCCTTGTTTTTGTAGGCGGAACCTACCATAACGGGAACAAATTTCTCCGACAGAGTACCCTTCCGGATAGCCTCGTGGAGCAGATCTTCGGGGATCGCCTTCCCTTCGAGGTAGAGTTCCGCAAGTTCGTCGGAGAACATGGAAACCGCATCCAGCAGTTCTTCCTGGTATTTTCCCGCATCAGCCCTGAGGTGAGCGGGGATCTCCGCATAACGAATCGTTTCACCTTGATCTCCGTCAAAGTAGACCGCCTTCATGGTGATAAGATCCACCATACCCTCAAGCTTGTCCTCAAGTCCGATGGGGATCTGGATAAGCACCGCATTGAGCCCCAGTTTTTCCCGGAGTTGCAGCCGCACCTTGAAAGGATTGGCTCCGGTACGGTCACACTTGTTCACAAAGGCAATCCGGGGCACATGATAGCGTTTAAGCTGCCGGTCTACGGTAATGGACTGACTCTGGACACCGCCGACCGCGCAGAGCACGAGAATTGCCCCGTCCAGTACCCGGAGGGAACGTTCAACCTCAATGGTAAAGTCCACGTGTCCGGGGGTGTCGATAAGATTTACCGTATAATCTTTCCAGGCAACCTGGGTAGCCGCCGACTGAATGGTGATGCCCCGTTCCCGTTCCAGCTCCATGTGATCCATCGTAGCCCCAACACCGTCCTTTCCCCGGACTTCATGAATGGCGTGAATTTTGTTGCTGTAAAACAGAATACGCTCCGAAAGGGTTGTTTTCCCCGAATCGATGTGTGCGCTGATACCGATGTTCCGCATCTTGGTAATGTCGATGCCCATTCTCATACTCCTTACGAATAAAAAACTGCTAACCTTAAAAATTGAAGTGAACATGAAACTTCGCTTCATGCACTAAAGGTCTATAATTGACAAAATATAGCAAAGTTTTCAATGTTTTTCAAGGCTTCAAAATTGTATTTTTTAGAGCGTACTCTTTCAAAACTGAAATTTTGAAAGAGACTCTGTTCATTGAGCTTGTTCCAAAACTCAGGTTTTTTCGGAACAAGCTCTTGGAAAAACCGGCAAAAGCCCGGTTTTTCCACTAAATTCAAGGTAGCTGTTCCAAAAACTGAAGTTTTGGAACAGCCTCTATTGTATTACGATTTCCGAGACGGTTTTACCGTCTTTTGTGTAGGCCCTGCGGCTATTGTAGGGATCAAGGAGACGTTCACCCCGGTGAAAAAAAACATACTGCCATGTACCGGAGGGCAGGGGAAGCAGGAGACTGTAGTTTCCCGCCGGGGCTTCCTTCAACTCATACATGAAGGGATCCCAGCCGTTGAAATTTCCCGCCACCGTTACCGTTTCTCCGGGCGGGCCTTTGAAAGAGAAGGAGAGGCTTCCCGGCGGGCCCTGAAGGGGACCCGGAGCCGTTTCCCTCCGGGGTGTGCTTATGTATGAATAGGCCAGGGCCGTTTCTTTACTGGTACGGATCAGAGGGTTTGCCGGGTCTGTAGTCCAGAGGCCGTCTATAATAAGGCGGTAATCCACTTCATCCAGATCTTTGGGAAGTTGAAGCACATGGAAAAGGATGCCTGAATCCCTGTATGGATCGGGAATCTTCCTGCCCGGCGGGATGGGAGCGTTCAGGGGATCCTGGCTTATAAGAAGTTTTCTGAACCAATGTACTCTGGAGAAACCTTCAAAACCAAAGGCGATACCTACCCTCCGGTGGGAGGACGGAGCGGTAAAAATCACCGCATCTTCAAAGATCTCCGGCGCTCCGGGGCCGGGCATGGAGAGCAGTCTGTCTATGAATTCATAGGACTCAAGATCCGCCGCCTGAGTGTATATACAGGGGATAATGATACAAAGAAACGGGATTAGTATCCTTTTCATATATTCTTTACAATTATCGGCCGATACATAAATATCTAAATATGCCGTCATTGCAATCGCTTCGGGATTTTTCTTCCTCTTTTCGTAATATCGGAGGGGAAATGAATTTCCTTGCGGAGCAGGGAATCCTCTATGAGGAACCGGAATTCCCCGATCACGAAAGCACTGCAGGTTCAGGGCCCGCCCCTTCCCTAAGACCCCGCAAAGAACCGGTTTCTCCCCCCGCGGATTTTGCCGGTGCGGGCCTGGCTTATGACGGCGAAATGGATCTCGGCAGCTTTGACCTTGCAGGGGGGCCGGGAGAATTCGGCGATATTGGCATTGATTCTCTCAATTTCGGGGAAAATCCCGGGACTCCGGCGGGAACTGAAGGAGATGATGAAGGCGGAGATATTGATTTCGGCGCCTTTCTCGATACCATTCCCGACGATCTGCCTATTCCCGGTGCGGAAGATACTTCCGCGGCTTCCGGGACCGGGGGCGCGCTTCCGGAAGATATCCCCGGGAGCCCTGATTTGGGTGATCTGCCGGGATTTCCTGAAGAGGCGGAGGCCCTGCCCGAAGAAATCCTGGCGGCCGAAGAGCCGGCCATCTCCGGCGAAGACGATTTCGGTTTTCCGGACGGCCTTCTTGACGGCCTTGCAGATAATCTTGAAGCCGCTCCCGGCGAAGATGAATCCTTCGATCTTGGAGGGGAAGAGGGGATTCCGGATGCCGGGATCGGCATGGAAGACTCAAGTCTCGATCTGGGCGGCGAAGAGGGAGTAGACGAACTCGCTCCGCTGGAGGATCTTTCTCCTGTTGAAGATGTGCCCCTGGCAACAGAGGCCGATGAACTGGGCGGCTTTGAAGACTTCGATCCGGGCGATGAAACGGATGTTTCCGCCGGAGACGGGGGTCCTGAATCCTTATCCTTTGGCGAGTCCGAAGGCCGGGATTCCGCGCCGGATGCGAGTTTCGATCTGGGCGGCGAAGAAAGCCTTGATCTCGGAGGCGATGCAGGCTCCTTTGAAATGGACGGTGAAGCGGGCTTCGGAGAAGAACCGGCGTCAATGGATTCAGGTTCCGGGGATAGCTGGGATATTTTTAATCCCAGCGGGGCCGCTCTCCCCGATGACATTGATTCTAACGATACCGGCTCTTCCGGCTCAGGCGGGTTCGGGGAGATGGATGACTTTGCCTTCCCCGGTATTGATGATGTTTTTGGCAGTAATGCCCTCCCGGGTACTCTGGCCGCCCGTACCCATTCCCAGCCTGAAGCTTCGGAAGAAGTGGAAGAGATCTCACTTACCGATGAAGAATTACAGCAATTGCAGAGTACTCTGGCCGCTTATCCCCTCAATCTACGGATTGCCTGTGAGGAACTCATCGCAGAACAGGCGGTAGCGCCGGAGCAAATGTCCCGCCTCATCAAGCTCCTTGTGACGGGAACTCCCGCCAGGGAGACAGCCGCTCTGGCGGGAAATATCCTGGGCAAAACGATCTCCATTCCCAAAGGGTTTGAAAAGAAAACCGGAGAAGCCCTGGAGGCGGAACAGGCCAGTTTCCCCTATATTTTTGTCCATAAATTCCTTCCCGTACTGGGACTCTTCTTTATGATAGCCCTGGTTGCTTCCTCACTGGTTTACCTTGCCTATCAGTTTATTTATAAACCCCTGAGGGCGGAAACAATCTACAAGGCGGGCCTTGAACGGATCGATGCAGGAGAATACCAGCGGGCAAATGAACGGTTCAGCCAGGCTTTCAAAATCCACCGCAAAAAAGAGTGGTTCTACCGTTATGCAGAAGCTTTCCGGGACAAACGGCAGTACCGTTACGCAGAAGAAAAGTACGATGAACTTCTCATCTCCTATTTCCGGGACAAGAAGGGTGTTTTGGATTATGCCTATCTGGAAACCTACTACCTTAGAAATTATTCCAAGGCGGAGATGCTGCTCCAGCGGATCATTCTGGACTATCATCCCAACGATCCTGACGCCCTCCTGGCCTTGGGAGACAACGCCCTGGCCTGGGGAGAAGTTGAAAAGGAACGCTACGAGGATGCCCGTTTTGCCTATGCCAGGCTTCTGGAACGCTACGGCTGGAAAGATTTTGTGGTGGAACGGATGATGAAATATTTTATCCGCACCGATCAGCTCAAGGAAGTTATTCCCCTGCAGGCGTGGTTTGATGCCGATAAAAAGCGGAAGATCTCCGCTGATACCCTGGCAGAATTGGGCGGCTACTATCTGGACAAGAAGACAGAAGAAGTTCGGGGAGTACCCGGCGAATGGGTTCAAAGTATTGAAGGTATCCGGGACATACTGCTCAGGGCCCTCAGACAGGATACCCGGCTTCCCGAAGCTTACTATCATCTGGCCCGGTACTATCACTATCTGGGCAATACCCCTGAAGAAAGACAATCACTGGAAGCGGCAATAAAAGCCTTTGAGCTTGCCGGGACAGAATCCATACGCCGGCTCTGTTATCAGATAGACGCCCATCAGATGTACGGAACGATCCTTATCAATGCCAGACAGAGTTTTCCCGCAGAGGAAACATTGCTGAATGCTGCGGAACTCTACGAGGATGCAGTAGCCCGGAAACTCATTCCCCGTTCGGCCCGGTTCGGCAGAATCTATGCAGAGCTCGGTAACCTTGAATACTTTGCCAAATCATCCGACATGGAAATGGCATTGAGTTACTATGAAATATCCCGTCAGGATGGCTATGCTCCGCCGGAAATACTCTACCGCATAGGAGGAGCCCATTATCAGCTTAAGGAATGGGGCCCTGCCCTGGAGAGCTTCTTTAACGCATCCGCGGAATTCCCCCTTAACCGCAGAATACTCTATTCCCTGGGAAACGCAGCCTACCGGCGGGGAGATTTCCATGCAGCTCAAGCTTACTATTCAAGGCTGCTGGATCTTCTGGAAAATGAAAGATCCCGGCTTCCGGTACTGATGCCCAACGACAGACCCGAATACATTGAACTTGCCGAAAGACTCATGATCGCCCGTAACAACATGGGAGCGACCCTGGAATCCCTGACCCTCGTCACCGGAGATACCCGCTATCGTTCCCGGGCCCTGGGACTCTACGCCGAATCCGACCGCGCCTGGGACACCCTCTCCCGTGATCCCATAAGCATGATCCGCTCCGGCGCCGGAGAACTCTCCACCCCCGGCATCAACCTGGCCTATCTCAACTCCCGGAACGCCCTTTATCCCCAGCCGGGTTACGAAGCCCAGCTCTACCTTTCGATTGACAAGGATGCCGTAGAACCCTCCCTCTGGGAAGAACTGTATCCCCCCGGTAGAAGACTAAGCGAGTAATTGACGCCCTCCGGCGTTTTGGGTACCATAGTAGAGGACAGAGTCGA
>JAIRXN010000237.1 GCA_031268245.1 Treponema sp.
ATGTTTGTCCGTGAAGTAACCGGCTTTTATGGACAGACACTAAATAACTATCAAGGAAGTTACCCTATGTTTTCATTTGTACTCCCCCTTCTCATGGGGGTTCCGGCCTCAGGCGGCGAGGGCGGCGGCAGCGCTTCGTTTTTAACAAGCCTTATCCCCTTTGCGGCGATTATCGCCATTTTCTACTTTCTTATCATCAGGCCCCAGAATAAGAAGCAGAAGGATACCCAGAGAATGCTTGAAGCCCTTAAAAAGGGTGACAGGGTAGTCACCATAGGCGGCGTTCACGGGACTATTCAGAGTGTCAAAGACAAGACGGTAATCGTCAGGGTCGATGAAAGTGTCAAATTGGAATTCTCAAGAAGCGCCGTTTCTTCAGTAGAGAGGGGCGAGAAAGCTGAAAAAGAAGATAAAAAAGAATCCGGTGACGGTGCAGCGGAAATAGAAGATAAAAAAGATTCAGATGCCGGAGAATAAGAATGAGTAAACGTTACAGGTTCGCCATCATCCTGGTGCTGATGGCGATTTGTTTTTTCTTCCTGCTTCCCAGCCTCCGCTGGTACTTTATGGTGCCCAAGGACAGGCAGACATTGGCTTTGGAGTCCAGGGAGCAGATAAAGGTCTACGCATCCAGGACTGCCCAGGAAGATTTTGACCGGCTTTTCAGGCTGGCGCAGGCAGGGGAAGCTCTGCCCCCGGAATTTGCCTTTCTTGAAAAAAGGGCAAAGCGGATCTACAGAGAGGGCAGGCAGAAGGCCCCTGAGCGGTGGGACGCAAAAACGGTGCTCGGCGCTTTTTCAAGCCGCAAAGAGGCCCTGGACGCGGTTGAGACTGAATACCGGGAGAAAATTTTTGCCCTCAAGGACCTCCAAAAGAATGCGGTTCAGTTGGGTCTTGACCTTTCAGGCGGCCTTTCCATCGTGCTCCAGGCGGATCTGAATGCCCTCCAGGAGAGGCTCGGCCGTTCCCTTAACGATGCGGACCGGGAAGATGCAATTAACCGGGCTCTGGAGGTGCTGAACAACCGGATCGACCGTTTCGGCCTCACCGAACCCGTGATCCGCCGGCAGGGTCAGGATCAGATCTATGTGGAGATCCCCGGAACGGCGGATCCTGAGCGGATCAATTCGATTATCATGGGCAAGGGCGGCTTGGCCTTCCACATGGTGGATTCGGAAGCTGCCGAAGCCTTTAACCTCTATTACAATCAGCACCCCACCGGTACATTCGACTCGGAGGGGAATCTTATCGATTCTTCCATTATACCTGTCGATGTAACTATTTTGGGTGTCTATACCAAAGACCGTTACGGGCTGGACGAGTTTACCGGTTATACCGCGATAAAAAAGGAAGTCGGCCTTGACGGCAACCACATTCAGAACGCCGTAGTTGAACGGAATAATCTGGACGGTAAGCCGGAAGTTACCTTCATGCTGGATACCGAGGGGGGGGAGATCTTCTACAAGCTCACCTCCGCCAATGTGGGTAAGCCTCTTGCCATTGTTCTGGACGACCGGGTAAAGAGCCAGGCCACGATCCAGAGCCCCATCAGGGATGCGGTGCGGCTGACAGGTTTCGGCCTTGACGAGGCCAACAACATCGCCCTTACCCTGAGAACCGCCGCGCTGCCCGTGGAACTGGAGGTAGCCAACCAGCAGAGTATCGGCGCCTCCCTTGGCGAAGACACCATACGGCAGGGGCTCTATGCCCTCCTCGGCGGTATCGCCGTCGTCATGGTCTTCATGCTGGTCTACTACAAGGTATCGGGAATCAACGCCATAGTGGCCCAGATTCTCAACTTCTACTTCATGTTCAGCATTCTTTCCGCGTTCAACTTTACCCTTACCCTGCCCAGTATTGCGGGTTTCATCCTGACCATCGGCATGGCGGTAGACGCCAACGTAATCATCTTTGAGCGTATGAAGGAAGAACTCAGGCTGGGCAAAGGCCGCAAGGCGGTGATCGATTCAGGCTTCGACAAGGCTTTCTGGGCGATCATGGACTCCAACATTACTACCTTTATCGCGGCTCTCTTCCTTTCGCAGCTTGGTTCGGGGCCCATTCAGGGTTTTGCGGTAAGTCTTGCAATCGGGGTGTTCTCCTCGGTGTTTACAAGCCTCTTTGTTTCCAGGCTGATATTTGACTTCGGCACCGACGTGCTGCACAGCAAAAGTGTCTCTGTTTCCTGGAGGATCAAATGAAGATCATCAAGTTTTCCAAATATTTCCTCCTTACGGCAATTCTTTCGATTTTTCTCTGTCTCTTCGGTCTGGCAGGATATGTCTACTTTCTGGTGAGGGACGGTTCCGGTTTCAACATGGGCGTCGATTTCCAGGCGGGTCTTATACAGGAAGTTCAGTTTGCCCCGGAAGCCTTCGGCATCACCTGGTCGGGCAGGGGGAATGCCTCGGTCTCGTTTGACAGAAACAATATCTACATTGTCATTTCGGGCGCCGGGGTGGAAGGCAGAACCGTTCCCTTTACCCTGTCTTCTTACGGGAATCTTTCGGAACTGATCTCCGGCATGAGAGCCCAGGTTGAGGGTATCAATTTTGTTGATCTGAGTCCGGATACGGTGAATCCCCAATGGCTGCTTCACAGCGCGCAGGGGAATCCCCAACTGAGTTCCGAACCCTATGTGGTTCACTATCTGGCTCCCGGAAGCGGGGAAATCTCCATCGTTACGGTGAGGGAGGCTCTTATTCCCCTGGGAAGGACAGTTTCCGTGCAAAGCATGGGAGCCCCAGAAGACCGGCACTTCATGATCCGTCTCGAAGACAGTGAGATAGACGGCGAAGACGGGGTGCCTGCGGACAGGATCATTGAAGCGCTGGAAAATTATCCGGGTCTGGGTTCGGTAGCGGTACTGCGCAGCGATTATGTAGGTTCCCGTTTTTCCAAGAACCTGTCGGATCGGGCAGGACTCCTGATGGCCCTTACCCTGGTGTTGATCCTTATCTACGCTTCGATCCGGTTTAAGCCGCAGTATGCCGTAAGCGCCGTGGTTGCCATTATTCATGACGCCATCATTACGGTAGCCTTTGTTGCCTGGTCGCGGCTGGAGTTCAACACAACTACTATTGCCGCAGTCCTCACGATTCTCGGCTATTCGATCAACGACACTATCGTTATCTTTGACCGTATCCGGGAAACCCGGCGGATATACCCGGACGACAGTTTTGTTGATATCTTGAACCGGGCCGTCTCGGAAACCCTCAGCCGCACGATTATTACAACCGTTACCACAATGCTGGCGGTATTATCCCTGTTCATCTTTACCACGGGTTCGATGAAGGATTTTGCCGCATGTCTTCTCGTAGGCATGGTTTCCGGCGTATACTCCACGATCTTTATTGCATCGGGCATCCTGAATTTCTGGGAAACCATAAAAATCAAACGGGCCCGGAAACGGATTGTCTAGCAGCCGCCTTCCCGGCCGCGTTTCCGTGAAGTATGAAGATAATCCGCGCCAAGGTTCTGGGTTTTTGTTTCGGTGTCCGCCGGGCGCTTGATATGTGCCTGGCGGAACTTGGGGCGGGGGGCCGGGTATATTCCATGGGGGCCCTTATCCACAATCCCCAGGCGATGGAAGGACTCAGGCAAAAGGGTCTTTGTCTTCTTGACGAAGATACGCTTCCCCCGTCTTTTTCAGGCGATACGGTTATCATCAGGGCCCACGGCGTGAGTCCCCTCCTGGAAGCAGAGTTGCTGCGCAGGGGAGCGCGGATTGTTGACGCTACCTGCCCCAGGGTAAAGGCGAATCAGCTCAAGGCCCGTTCTCTCTGCGGGGAAGGCTGCAGGGTGTTTCTGGCCGGAGAAAAAAACCACGGCGAAGTGATAGGACTACAGTCTTTCGCTCCCAGCTGCATCCTCGTGGAGAACGGCGGGGAAGCGGAAACCGCCGCTGCCGAATTGAAAAGAAACAGTCCCGTTTTCATCAAAACCGCTTTAATCGGACAGACCACGATCTCCGCGGGGGAATATGCGGCAATAGAAGAAAGCATAAAAAAATATTTTCCCGATCTTGAAACAGTGAACAGTATCTGTAACGCTGCCGCGGAAAGACAGGAAAGCCTCCGGGAACTGTGCGGAATGGTTGACGCCGTCATTGTTGCCGGGGGCAGAGCTTCTTCCAATACCCGCCGTCTTTTTGCCGTTGCCCGGGCCGAAGGGAAACCCGCATGGCTTGTGGAAGATCCTTCCGGCATCGAAGAACTTGAGACGCCATATTGCGGAGATAAAGTAAATTCCCTTAAACCCCGCGGCCCGGAGAGACACTGCCTGGCCCCGTATCAAATCATCGGACTCTGCGCCGGCGCATCCACCCCGGATGAAGTGATCGATCAAATCGAATCCAGGTTAAAAACACTTCAGGATCATTGAATTTTTCAATTTGTTTATGTATATTCGTGCGATAGGGGCGCACATGAAGTCTGTTGAATTAAGCAAAGCCTATGATCCGGTTTCATTTGAAGACCGAATCTATAACCAATGGAAGGAATCCGGGGCATTTGTCCCGAGGGCATCCGCATCCTCTCAAGGCGGCGGGGAGAAAGCTCCCTACGTCATCGTAATTCCGCCCCCCAATGTTACCGGACTGCTTCACCTGGGTCACGCCCTCAACATGGCCCTGCAGGACATCGTAATCCGTTACCACCGGATGAAGGGAGAGGCTGCGCTATGGGTACCCGGTACCGATCATGCCGGAATTGCAACCCAGAATGTGGTGGAAAAACGGCTTCACAGTCAGGGAAAGAGCCGCCACAGCCTGGGGCGGGAAAAGTTTGTTGAAGAAACCTGGAAAGTCAAAAGTGAACACCATGCTTTAATCTCAAAGCAGATAGCCCGTATGGGGCTCAGCGTGGACTGGAAAAGGGAACGTTTTACCTTTGACGAGGGCCTCTCCAGGGCTGTACGGGAAGTTTTTGTTACGCTTTATGAACGGGGGCTGCTCTACAAAGGGAACTATCTGGTGAACTGGTGTACCGGCTGCGGTACCGCCCTGGCCGACGACGAGGTTGAGCACGAGGAGATTGCCGGGAAGATGTACCATCTGCGCTACCCTGTTACCGGGGGAGGGGACCAGTGGGTGGAGCTTGCAACTACCAGGCCGGAAACCATGCTGGGGGATACTGCCGTGGCGGTTCACCCGGAAGATCCCCGCTATGCCCGGCTTATTGGAAAATCCGTGCGTCTCCCCCTTACGGACAGGGATATTCCCGTGGTGTCCGACACCTATGTAGACAGGGAATTCGGTACCGGAGTAGTGAAGATAACCCCCGCCCACGATCCCAACGACTGGGAATTGGCACAGCGGCACAATCTCCCGCTTATCAATATACTCAGCCCGGACGGCCGTCTCAATGACGAGGCGCCCGAAAAGTACCGGGGCCTCAAGGTACAGGAAGCCCGGAAGATCGTTCTTGAGGATCTCAAGGCCGGCGGTTTCTATATTAAAGAAACAGACATTACTCATGCGGTGGGGCACTGTTACCGCTGCCATACGGTGATAGAGCCTTACCTTTCCGAGCAGTGGTTTGTCAGGATGAAGCCCCTTGCGGAGAAGGCCCTTGCAAGCTGGCGCCGGGGTGAATTTGTCTTCTATCCCAAAAAATGGGAGAACACCTACGAACACTGGCTTGAGAACATCCGCGACTGGTGCGTGAGCCGCCAGCTCTGGTGGGGCCACAGAATTCCCGCATGGTACTGTCCGGACTGCGGCAAGACTTCCGTAGCCCGCAGCGATCCTGACTCCTGTCCCCACTGCGGTTCAAAAAACATCACACAGGATCCCGATGTACTGGATACCTGGTTTTCAAGCTGGCTCTGGCCTTTCAGTACCCTGGGCTGGGAAAATGAATCCTGCAAAACGTCCGATTACAGAACCTTCTATCCGACCACGGCATTGGTAACCGCCTATGACATCATCTTCTTCTGGGTAAGCCGGATGATCATGGCAGGTCTTGAGTTTACCGGCAAGGCCCCCTTCCGGGACATCTACATTCACGGCCTTATCCGGGACAAGCAAGGCCGCAAGATGAGCAAGAGCCTGGGAAACGGCATCGATCCTCTGGAACTGGTGGATGAATTCGGCGCCGATGCGCTCAAGTTTACTTTGGCCTTTATGTGCGCCCAGGGACAGGATCTCCTTGTGGACAGGGAATCTTTCAAAATGGGTTCCAAATTTGCCAACAAGGTCTGGAACGCCAGCCGCTATATCCTCATGAACCTGGAAGGCCGCAGCCTCGTCAATAATCCTGTCCTGCTTCCCGTAGATAAATGGATCCGCTCCCGGCTCAACAGCGCCGCAAAAACAATGGAAGAAGACTTCCTCGCATACCGTTATAACGATGCGGCCCTGGCAGCCTATGAATACTTCTGGAACGATTTCTGCGACTGGTATGTTGAAGCCTCGAAGCTTTCCACAAAGGAAGGTGATGACAATGAAAAAGACCGGGCAGTAACGGTGCTGCTGGATGTATTGGCGGAATCCCTCAGGCTTCTTCATCCCCTTATTCCTTTTGTTACCGAAGAGATCTACGGTAAGCTTCCGAATGTTGCCGAAGGACAGCAGCTTATCCTTGCTCCCTATCCTTCGTATAGCGATGAAAGGGCAGATCCCGAAGCGGAGGAAAACTTCCGTTTCCTCCAGGAACTGGTTACCGCCGTCCGCACACTCCGCAGCGAATGTACCCTTGCTCCCGACAAGAAGATCCGCGGGACGGTAAAGGCGGAGAGCCGCAGAACTTCTGCGCTCAAGGAAAATGCGGCCCTGGTAAGGCTTCTGGCAGGTCTCGGTGAGCTGGAGATCATCGAATCCTCCGCCGGGCACACGCATGCGGGTAAGGCTTCCCTTCCGGAAACCGGTGGAACCGCCGCACAGGGCGCCATCGCTCTTGCGGGCACGGGTTTTGAAGCCTTTATCTTTATTGCCGGGGCTGTGGACATTGCCGCTCTCAGGCAGAAATTCAGCCGGGAACTCGAAAAAGACAGAAAATTTACCGCCTCTCTTGAGGCAAAACTAGCAAATGAAAATTTCCTGAAAAATGCTCCCCCCGAATTAGTGGAAGCGGAAAAAATCAAGCTGGCCGAAAGCTGTAGTCGTACCGGGAAACTTGAGTCTTACATCCGGGACATGGCTTAGGCTGAAAGAGCTGAGGAGGATTCATGACCACCGAAGAAATGCTGCAGCTTAAAGGAACCCACCTTGCTCCCTACATACAGGTTGCCACAGCGCTTATCGGAAAGACGCGGGAAGGCGGGGGCAATATGTTCCGCCATCAGCTTGATACCATGGCGATCCTTGTCGACTACGGTTACATCGATCCCGTGCTGCTTAAGGCCGCCATTGTCCATGACGTACTCGAGGACATTCCCGACTTTAACCATAACACCCTGCTCAACATCGATTACGAGAGCCACCGGGTCTACGATCTGGTGCTGGAAGTAACCCGTAATCCCGATGAGACCAAACCCGAATTTTTGACCCGAATTTACGAAACAGGTTCCCGGAGCGCCAGGATTCTCAAGGTTGCCGACAGAATCAGTAACATGATTTCCCTGGGCTTTGTCGTGAACTACGATTTTATCGGCCGCTATACCGAAGAAACGGTACGCTACATTTTCCCCATTGCCGCCGGGGTAGACAAAACCATGTTCAACGAACTGGAATCCCTGGTGAATTCCCGGCGCAAGTATCTGCAGGCTATCATCCCCGTTCCCGCAAGCTACGGGGTGTAAGGGAATCCGTCCCTGCGTGTTGCGCCACGTAAAAAACGAACCATAGTCGAATGGATGCGTAGATCCTCCTCCCGGCAGTAAAAGTTGATATGCGGCGCCTTTGCGTTACCGCCGTTTTGCGTTATACTTAACCCATGACCATCGAACAGACCGTAGAGATACCGGCCAGCCACCGGCTGACGATTGAGGTTCCCCCGGAGATTCCCGCCGGAAGGGCGACCATAGTAGTGATTGCCGGGAGCAATCGTCTCTTGTGGAGGAGCGGGGACCAGGAACCGGACGAAGCGAAACAACGGCGGTTTAGCCCTAAAGAAGCGGTTGAAAAATGCTGGGGTATTGCCAAAAAATCCGGCCTTTCAAGCGACCGCTTTCTTGAAATGAAACGGAAAGACAAGGAACGGGAAGACGCAAAATACCGGCGTATGTTCCGCCATGAGGACAGTAATTGAATTATATTCTCGATGCCTGCGCTTTGATTGCCTATCTCAAGCAAGAGCCGGAAGGTATACACGTTAAAAAACTGCTTGACAAGGCGGCAGATGCCAATGAAATTAATGTCTTCATCTTCATGAGCATCGTTAATTTGGTTGAGGTCTATTATGGCTTTATCCAACAAGAAGGATGTGTAGAGGAAGCTGATAAATTCATAGAGCCTGTGTATTACCTTCCTGTTCATATCCTCGACACTATTACCGATACGGTTTATCGTACCGCTTCCCGGTTCAAGGGCCTTTATTCCCTGTCTCTTGCGGACGCTTTTGCTGCCGCAACCGCCGTTGATCTGTCCGCCGTTCTGGTAACCAAAGACCATGAATTTGAAACGGTGGAAAAAAACGAACATCTTTCCGTGCTTTGGATATGCTGAATTAACCTTTTTCACTTCTCCCTTTTCCCCCAAAATTTACAGTGCGCCGTAAGGCGGGAACCCGTAAAGGGTTAAAGAGCTAAAGGGTCAAAAAGCCCGGACGGCCCGAACCGAATTTGTATAGTGCTTGTCGCCGCCCCGCCCCGCCACGATCTCCGTGTTTCTTTTGCCGTTTCCTGTCCCGGTACTCGTACCAGAAACCCTAGCAGCCTGTTGCGTTTTGTGCGTAAATCTCCAAAAAAACACCGATCAGGTGATTTTTTTCTTGCTTTTTTGGAGAATAGGGTATATTCTGAATTAGTGTAGTATGTTCAGAAAGGGAAAGTATATGCTTTGTATGAATAACGTCGTTTTCTTGGGGGGGGGGGGGGGGGGGGGGGGGGGGGGGGGGGGGGGGGGGGGG
>JAIRXN010000003.1 GCA_031268245.1 Treponema sp.
AGTTGGGTATGCCCGAAGGAGAAAATGGTTTAAAGAAGCAGGGAAAGAATAAGCAAAAGTAAACGCATATGGGTATGTACCCTTCACCACGAATCAAACCACTATTTGACCGGGTGTATCCGCCGATTCCCGTGGACGCCGGCGAGACGCTGGTTCACCGGATCAACGTACAGGTCCATACCTTCCAGGGGCAGCGCGCCCAGGAGAATGTCGTTCGCACCGGGTATGACCACCGCCTGCAGGCTGATGTCACGGTCTTTCCAGCGGATTTCCACCGGCTCGGTCAGGCCGTATTGAGTGGCAACGCCATCAGCCAGGCTGGAATCTATCGTTTTCACAATGGCAAGTCCCAGCTTTTGCCGGATCTCCTCGTTGATAACCAGCGTCCACGCCCCGGTGTCAGGCATGGCCTCCAGCGTAACGGCGCGGATTTTCGTATCCGGAATAAATCCGTCCCGGGCGTTACCAATATCCCGGGCGTTGGCCAGGGTAATTTCTTCCGTAAAGGTTCCCATACTTCCCACTATAGGGCAGAAAATCCCGGCGGACAAGGCCCGGCCCTTTCCTCTATTTGCCCCAAAAAAAAGCTGCACTCAAACTACAACGATGCCTTTTTTTAATCTGAAAAAATCCGCTATAATATACCCATGGAAGATAAAGCTCTCTCCCAGGTGGATCTGATCCGGGAGGCATTTCACTATCAAAGCCGCTTTGAAGGCTCTACCATGGTGTTCAAAATCGAATTCCCTGTCACAGAAGATCCGCTCTTCCCCTATTTCATGAAGGATCTCGCCCTGCTGTCCAAGACGGGCTTCAAGATTGTGATCGTCCCCGGCGCAAAGGAATGGATAGATTCGGTATTGGCGGAATACGGTATAGTTTCCTCATATACGGAAATTCCCGGCGAAAGGAAGGGGCCTGCGTCCGGGGCCCAAAGAATCACAACGGCGGAGGCGATTCCCTTTGTGGAGATGGCGGCCTTCCATGTGGCTACCCGTTTCATGACCTTTCTCTCCGCCAGCCGGGTGGATGCGGCTATCGGGAACTTTATCAGGGCGAGGGGCCTGGGAGTTGTCAACGGCCTTGATATGGAACATACAGGCATGGTCGACAAGGTTCTTACCGGTTCCATTGAACGGCTGCTCCGGGAAGGGATGGCGCCGATTCTGCCCTGTATCGGTTACAGTCCCGCGGGGAAACCCTACAATGTACCCAGCGACGGAATCGCCCTTGCGGTCTCTTCTGCCCTGGGAGCGGTTAAGCTTTTCATTGTAAGTCTTTCGGGCGGCCTCTCCTCAGAAAAACTGCATATTCCTCCGGGTATTGAGGTGGGAGAGAATGGCAGGATCATACAGCTCCGTCCTGCCGAGGCCGAGGCGGTGCTTGAGGCGAACAGTAAAACTGCGGAGAGCGGAAACCGGGATGAATCTTCCGCAGAACAACTGCGGGAGCTGCATCTTGCATTGCAGGCTTCCCGGGCGGGAGTGGAACGGGTTCATATCATCAGCGGCAGAGAGGAAGGATCTGTACTCAGGGAACTCTTCTCCAATCTGGGATCCGGAACCATGATCTATGCGGACGAATATGAATCCATAAGGCCCCTGCATAACAGGGATATTCCCGATGTACTCCGCCTCATGGAGCCCCTGATGCAGAAAGACATCCTTGTCCGGCGCAGCGCGGAACAGATTCAGGAAAAAAAGGACGACTATGCGGTCTTCGAGATCGACAGTTCCGTTCATGCCTGCGGGGCTCTTCACGATTGGGGCGAAGGCCAGGCGGAGATCGCCGCCGTTGCCACGGATCCCCTCTACTCCGACATGGGCCTGGGGAGGCGCATCATAGGCTATCTCAAGGAAAGAGCGGAGAAACTGGGATTCAGGCGTGTCTTTGTCCTGACTACCTCTACCCACGACTGGTTTGAATTTCTGGGTTTCCGGGAAACGACGGTAGAAACTCTGCCGGAACGTAAACGCAAGGTTTATAATCAGAACCGCAGAAGCAAAGTCTTTGCGCTTAATCTGTAATGTCCAGAACGGAAACCTATACAGCCCTGGTTCTCAAGACTCAAAATTCCGGAGAGTCAAACCGGGAAGCATGGTTTCTCACCGAAGAGGCGGGGCTTCTCAGGGCCACGGTCTTCGGCGGCCCAAAAAGTAAATTGCGTTCCCATGTTTCCCCGCACAATTCCGGGAGGCTCTGGATCTACCGTGACCCGGTGCGCAATTCCCGCAAGGTAAGTGATTTCGATGTCCGGTCCTGGCGGCCGGGAATCCGGGAACTCTGGGAACGGATCATGGCCGCAAGCGCCATTGCCGAAACGATTCTCTCTTCCCAGGGCGGAGGCGGAAACTGGGCGGAGGCCTTTCCTTCGGCATGTCAGTCTCTGGATGCCCTGGACGGTTCGGGCGAGGAACTTTCAGGCAGGATCTTCATCCATTTTCTCTGGAACTGGCTGGAGGTTCTGGGACTTCGTCCGGATCTGGAACACTGCGTTTCCTGTGCTTGTGAGCCGGGCAAAGATAGAGTATTGTGGTATGACAGTATTGAAGGAGGCGTTCTTTGCGCGGACTGTGTAAGAGGCCGGGAGGAGGGAAGCTTACTAAGGCTCGGCCTTGGCGCGGGAAAGTGGCTGAGCGCCGTTGCCGGGATAGCTCCATCGGAACTGAAGCGCTACTCCCTGGATACGGCATCCAGGGCTGAGGCCAAATATCTCGTTACGGCGCTTATGTCCCATGCCCTGGGCAGGGGATTTTCAAGCTGGGAGAATGTAAGCTGAGCCTGTTCCAAAGACAGATAAAAGGAAATAGTACCGGATGAAGTGGGATAAGAGAGAGATTGCAGCGGAACAGGTAAAGAGTATTGCCGCCAAATACGGCTGTGATACCCTTACCGCATCCATTCTGCTCCGCCGGGGAATTACCGGAGCGCAGGATATCTGTTTTTTTCTGGAATCCGATACCCGTCATTTAAGGAATCCCTTTGAGCTTCCCGGCATGGAAGATGCGGTAGACCGTATTCTCGCTGCCAAAGAGGAAAAAGAAAAGGTTTTAATCTTCGGCGACCGGGATGTGGACGGCATTACCAGTACCACTCTTCTTGCGGACTATCTTTCGGAATTGGAAATTGATCTGAGTTGGCGGCTCCCGGTGGGAGACGATCCCTACGGCCTTTCCATAAACGCGGTGGAGGAATTTGCCGCGGCCTACGGGACGCTCATCATCACTGTAGATTGCGGCATTTCAAATATAGAGGAGATCCGCAGGGCCAATGAACTGGGCGTGGACGTAATCGTTACGGATCATCACAACCCGCCTGAGGAGCTTCCCGAAGCCCTGAGCATAATCAATCCCAAGCTTGCCTCTTCAAACTACCCTTTCCGGGATCTTTCAGGCTGCGCCGTGGCATATAAGCTCGTTTCCGCCCTGCGCTTTGCCAAAAAAAGCAGCCTGTATGGACAGCCCGTATGCCTGCTCAATACCAGGCCGGTAAACGAAGCCTGGGTAGTTGAAGCGGTAAAGCTCAGGAACATGGCGGTAAGCGCTTCGGTCAGTGAAACCATTATTCCCGGCGGGATCAGTATTGCCGCAACGAGGCTGCCCGCCTTCCTTGAAGGCCAGCAGATTCTCTGCTGGGATGCTCCTCTTCAGCGCAAGGTTCTTGCAAAACTCTTCGGCAGCGGCGTAGAGATCTATATGCAGGATGTCTCGGCGGAAATAGGCAGGGAGATCCCCCAGGCAGCGGGCAAGAGTCTCCTGCGCATCAAGGAACTTTCCCGCATTGCCCGTTATGCGGACAGGGAACTTACCGAACTGGATGTCTTTGTCAATCTTTTTAATTCTTTTGTATATAAACGGGAAAAACTCGTTCCCGAAAGTGACGCCGCGGATCTCCAGCTTGCTGCGCTGAGCACCATTGCCGACATTGTTCCCCTGAGGGATGAAAACAGAATCATTGTCAGGGCAGGCCTGGCCTCGCTGCAGGAAAAACCCAGGCCCGGAATATCCGACCTCCTCTTCAAGCTGGGTATGGCGGGGCGGCGCTTTGACAGCAAGGATGTTTCCTGGAACCTCTGCCCTGCAATCAACGCCTCAGGCCGCATGGGCAGCGCGGACAAGGCCGCCGCCCTTCTCATGGAAAAGGATGCCGGGAAAAGAGACCGGCTGGCCGATGAGATTATCGCCTTCAATCAGGAACGCAAGAACCTTGAGGGGGAAATATGGCCTTTAGCGGAGGAACGCGCCCGGAACAGTCTTGAAGCATACAGGGAGAAATTGGTTCTTGCCGCCGGGGAAGAGATCAAGAGAGGCATTACGGGGAACATGGCGAACAAGCTTGCCAAACTCTTCCATGTGCCGGCAATAGTTGTGTCATTCCAGGAAGAAACGGCGGTAGGTTCTCTCCGTTCGGAAAAAAGATTTAAAACCGGTACTCTGCTGAAAAACTGCGAGGATCTCTTTATCGACTGGGGCGGCCATGATCATGCATCAGGTTTTTCCATGCGGAAATCCAACTGGGAAGCCTTTGCCGAACGGCTCAAGGATGAGGTGATGAACATAGAAACGGTATCTGCGGAGGAGGAGAGCGTCAGTATTGATGCGGAACTTCCCCGGAATTATCTGAATCCTGATATTTTCAAGGTTGTAGACCGTTTTGAACCTTATGGTGAGGAAAACGAAGCCCTCGTCTTTCTCGCAAAGAAACTAAAGATAGACGATGTAAACATCGTGGGCAAAACCGGGAACCGTCATGCAAAGCTCAGCCTGAATTCGGGCATGCACAAGTGGCCAGCGCTTTACTGGGGGGCCGCGGACAAAATCAATGTTGACTTTGCCCTTAACGATACTGTTGACGCCGTTTTTAACTTTTCCCGCAACTGGTTTAACGGCATGGAAACCCTTCAAATGGAAATCATTGAACTCAAGAGAAGCTCAGAATGAACAGAAGCGCTTTACTTTTCAGTGTCTTTTTTTTCCTCATGCCTGTTTTTCTCTTTCCCCAGGACAACAAAAATCCGCGCCTCTTTCTTATCCCCGAAGCTCCCCGGCCCGGAGAACCGGTAACCGTGATCCTTCAGGGTGAAGAAGCGCAGGGCGCGGGGCTTCAGGCAGTGTTGCTGCGGGGGCAAAACAGGTTTTCCGGAGCGGCCTTCTTTGACTGCGATCTGGGGGAAGGGAAAAGTGTCAAAGCGGCCCTGCTTGCCGTGCCCTCCACCGTCCTGCCGGGGGAAGCCTCCGTCAGGGTGGAGAGGGGAAAGGCCGGGCAGGAGGCCGTGCTTCTTGCGGAGAAGCCTCTCGGCATCGCGCGGAGGGACTTTGTCTCGGAAACCATAACGCTCAACGAAAGCCTCACCCGGATACGGACGGAGAGCAATCCGCAGAAGACCGCCGAGGCGGAACAGGTCTGGGCCATCTTCAACCGGACGGGAAACAGTATCCTTGCCGAAGGATACTTCAGGGCGCCTGTCGATTCCACCCGGCGGACGAGCCGCTTTGGAGACCGGCGGGTTTTTCTGTATTCAGGCGGCACAACCGGTACTTCCATCCATGCGGGGGTAGACTACGGCGTTCCAAAGGGAACCCGGGTGAATGCCTGCGCTGCAGGAAAAGTGGTTCTTGCCCGGAACCGCATCGTCACGGGCAATTCGGTGATTCTCGAACATCTGCCCGGCGTGTATTCCCTCTACTATCATCTGGACAGCATCGCGTGTACGGAGGGACAGATCCTTGCCGCCGGCGAAATACTGGGGCTTTCGGGAGCCACCGGACTTGCCACGGGGCCTCACCTGCACTGGGAAATCCGGGTTTCCGGGGAAAACGCAGACCCGGATACCTTCATCGCAAGGCCGGTACTTGACAAAAAGACCATTCTTGAAATAATAAAGTAATAGGTTCCGCCAAAACCGGGCCGTTCCAAAATGTTCGGCCTATCTTGACCTTTGAGGAAAGGAGGTGATTTACAGTGGCTCATATTATCGTTGATGACAACGAGATGCTTGAGAAGGCCATCAAACGTTTCAAACGTATGGTGGAAAAGGAAGGCATTATCAGGGAATTTAAAAAACGGGAATATTATGAAAAACCCTCTACCATCCTCAACAGGAAGAAGAAATCCATTGCCCGTAAACTGATGAAAAAGTCCAGAAAAGGCCGGGCAGAGTATTAGGAACTGTCTATAATAGAGTTGTTCAATGAGGCTGTTCCGAAACCATTGAGGTTTTGGAACAGCTTCCCTGAATTGAGCTTGTTCCGTTTTAGAACACGTTCAAAGGTTCCCCGGTGAGGTCGAAGAAAAAGTGAAGCGGCTTAAACGCTTTGTCATGGGTGATGTTCACGGCAGGGACTTCTGGAAGCGGCGCCTTGAAGAGGACTTTTCCGAATTCTATATTCTTGGCGATTACTTTGACAGTTTTGACGTGCCCTTTGAATTCCAACTAAAAAATTTTCTGAAACTCTGTAAAGCCGCCCGGACGGACAGCCGTATAAAGCTCTGCCTGGGGAACCACGACTACCATTATCTGAAGGGCATTTTTCCCCAGGAGTATTCAGGATTCCAGACCCGGAAAGTCCCCGTAATCCGGGAAGCCCTGGAAGAGAACATGGATCTTATCAAGGTTCTCTATGTTATCGAAAACAGGATCATTATTTCCCATGCAGGCGTTTCGACTACCTTTATGGAGCAGATGAAGGATCATGGTGTACATAAACCGGAAGACATTAACTCATCCTTCCTTCAGGATCGCAATATTCTTGGCTTCTCAGGCTTCAACATCTACGGCGATGACGTAACCCAGAGTCCTATCTGGATACGGCCCGCTTCCCTGATCAAAGATCACCTTGCAGGATACAGTCAGATCGCAGGGCATACGGAACATGCGGACATCAGGGTATATACCATGGAAAAAGCCTCTGCGGAAAAAGAAGCCCTCACGCTTGTAATCTGCGATACCGGAGACAAGGATCTCGTATACCGCTTTTAGATCAATGTTTCAAGGAGCTTCGGATCAACCAGACGGGGGATGGTGATGTGGCTTTTCCCCGCATATTTATTGTTGTAGGCGATGGCGGTTTCCATGGCATGGGGATTGCGGGCCCAGCTTCTGCGGGCAACGCCGTTGATCACGTCCCAGAGCAGGGCGTTCTTAATCACTTCATCAACACGGCTGCTTCCGTCCAGCACAAGACCGAAACCGCCGTTGACGGCCTTGCCGATGCCTACCCCGCCTCCGTTATGCAGGGCCACCAGAGACATCCCTCTGCAGGCATCCCCCGCAAAGTTCTGCACCGCCATGTCGGCCATGACATTGCTGCCGTCCTTAATGTTTGCCGTTTCCCGGAAGGGAGAATCGGCGCCGCTTACATCATGGTGATCCCGGCCTATCATCACGGGGCCTATTTCGCCATTGCGTACCATTTCGTTAAACTTGAGGGCAATGGCAAGGCGGCCTTCAGCATCCTGATAGAGTATCCGCGCCTTTGTACCCACCACCAGCCTGTTTTTGTCCGCATCCCGGATCCAGTTGTAGTTATCCATATCCTGACTGCGGCGCCGGGGATCGATGCAGTTCATGGCCGCATGATCGGTAGCGAGAAGATCCGAATCCCTGCCGGAAAGACATACCCAGCGGAAGGGGCCGTAACCGTAGTCAAAGAGTTCGGGCCCCATGATATCCTCCACATAGGAGGGATATATAAAGCCGTCCTTTTCATCGACGCCGTTTCTGGAGATCTCCCTGACTCCCGCATCGTAGACCGCCTTGAGGAAGGAATTGCCGTAATCGAAGAAATAGGTTCCCCTTTCAACACAGATTCTGATAAGCTCAAAGTGACGGCGCAGGGATCCGTCCACAAGTTTTCTGAACGTTTCCCTGTCCTGCGACAGTAAACGTGTGCGCTCCGCAAAGGAGATGCCCTGGGGACAGTAGCCTCCGTCATAGGCTGCATGACAGGAAGTCTGATCGGAGAGAAGATCTATCTTTATGCCCTTTTCCACCGCGTACTCAAGGAGATCCACGATGTTTCCCTCGTAGGCGAGGGATATGGTTTCACCCTTTGCCATGCATTCCCCGGCCATGGAAAAAAGTTTTTCAAGATTACAGGATGAGTTCCGCACCCATCCCTGAGCGAGCCTGGTTTCTATGCGGGAAGGATCAACTTCGGCAAAGATTCCCACCCCGCCCGCAATCTCCACCGCCTTAGGCTGAGCGCCGCTCATCCCCCCCAGTCCTGAACTGACAAAGAGCCTGCCTTTAAGATTTCCGGTATTGGAAACGTTCAAGAATTTTCTTCCCGCATTGAGCAGCGTATTGTAGGTACCGTGCACGATTCCCTGCGGCCCTATATACATCCAGCCGCCTGCGGTCATCTGACCGTAATTGGCAACCCCCATCTGCTCGGCAACTTCCCAGTCCTTCTGGTTGTCAAAGAGACCTACCATAATCGCATTGGTGATAATGACCCTGGGCGCTTCGGGCCTCGATATGAAGAGCCCCAGAGGGTGGCCCGACTGTACAACCAGTGTTTGATTTTCGGTTAATTCTTCCAGGCAGCGTTTAATCAAAAGATACTGCATCCAGTTCTGGCACACGCTCCCTGTCTCGCCGTAGGTAACAAGTTCGTAGGGGTATAGGGCAACTTCTGCGTCAAGGTTGTTGTCGATCATCACCTGGCAGGCCCTGCCCTCAATACAGCGGCCCTTATACTCATCAATAGGCTTGCCGTAGATACGGCCCTGAGGCCGGAAGCGGTATCCGTATATTCTGCCATAGGTCTTGAGTTCCAAAAGGAATTCCCCGGCAAGCTGTTCATGGTACTTGCCCTCAATGTAGCGAAGCGCATTGGCTACCGCTGTCCTGGTCTGCTCCTTTGAAAGGTTGAAATTCCGCGCCGGCGCACGGCGTATTCCTTCCGCAAAGGACGGCATCCCGGGAAGGCCGTTTTCAAACTCAAGTGTGGTTGACATCATTCCCTCCTTGAAACAAGTTCATCGAAGCCGAGTTCATCGAAGCAAGTTCATTCCCTTCAATCTTAACCTTACCCGGTTTACATTTCAATAAGTATACTCTAACATTTGAGATATGCAAATAAGTATAAATTCTGAAACCTTAAATCTTGCGCAGCTCCGGGAAGTTTACCGTTCTCCGGCGGAAGTAAAAATCGGGGCTGATGTTGAAGAGGCCATGCGGAAAAGCGCGGATTGCGTAAATAAAGTTATCGAAAAAAATGCCGTTGTCTACGGAATCAATACGGGTTTCGGGCATCTGGCAAACAAACGCATCGATGCAAAGGATCTGCTTCTTCTCCAGCGTTCCCTGGTTCTCTCCCATGCTTCGGGGGTGGGAGAGCCGGTGGAAGATCCGCTGGTGCGGCTCATCATGCTCCTCAAGCTGAAAGGTCTTTCGCGGGGTTACTCCGGCGTCAGGCCGGAAGTGGTGCGGAACCTCGCGGCCCTGATCAATGCCGAAGTGTATCCCCTCATTCCCCGCAAGGGTTCTGTCGGAGCCTCCGGGGATCTTGCCCCCCTCGCCCACCTTACCCTGGTGCTGATAGGTGAAGGTTTTGCCCGCTGCAAAGGGAAGCGGCTTTCGGGCAGGGAAGCCCTGGAAACCGCGGGAATTGAGCCCCTGGAACTGGGGCCCAAGGAAGGACTGGGGCTGCTCAACGGCACCCAGGTTTCCACCGCGTTTGCGCTCAAGGGACTCTTTCTGGCGGAAGAACTTTTTGCAGCCTCCACAGCCTGCGGAGCCTTGAGCGTAGAAGCCTTTTCCGGTTCCCGCTCTCCCTTCGATCAGAGGATACATGAAGTGAGGGGCCAGCGGGGGCAGATAGAGGCTGCCGCCGCCTTCCGAAGGCTTCTGGAAAGCCATAGCGAAATAGGGGATGCCCACGCTGACTGCGACCGGGTGCAGGATCCCTACTGCCTCCGCTGTATGCCGCAGGTGATGGGGGCCTGCCTTACCCAGATCCGCAATGCGGCGGCGGTTCTGGAAACCGAAGCCAATGCGGCTTCAGATAATCCCCTGGTTTTCCCCGGTAACGGAGATATAATCTCAGGCGGCAACTTCCATGCGGAGCCTGTAGCCATGGCCGCGGACAATCTCGCGCTGGTACTGTCGGAAATGGCCGCCATTGCGGAACGCCGTATAGCCATGCTGGTCGATCCCAACATCTCCCGGCTGCCTCCCTTCCTGATACACGATGCGGGAGTCAATTCAGGATTCATGATCGCCCATGTAAGCGCCGCAAGCCTTGCCAGCCAGAACAAAACCCTGGCCTTCCCCTCCTGTGTGGACAGCCTGCCGACTTCCGCCAATCAGGAAGACTTTGTCTCCAGGGCCCCCAATGCGGGACGCCGTCTCTGGGAGATGGCGGATAATCTGCGTTTGGTTCTGGCAATAGAAGTGCTGGCCGCGGTTCAGGGAATAGATTTCAAAAACGGGCTAAAGAGTTCCGCTCCCCTGGAAAAATACCGCACAGGGCTGCGGGAAAAAGTGGCCTACTACGATCATGACCGTTTCCTGGCGCCCGACATTGAAACCGCGTCTTCCCTCATTGCGGAAGGATTCTTTCAGGATGCGCTGCCTTCAGGCTTCTTTGCCTGAAACCGCATTAAAGCAGCGCCGGTTTATTCGACTGCGAATAAAAAGAATCCTTGATTTATATAGTAAATAAGCCTATACTATGAACCTAAGATTTATATATTCATAGGCGGCTATATGGCTAAAGCGTTTTCTGAACAGGAACGGGAAATAATCACTGAAAAACTTATAGCGGCTTGTGAGGAATGCTGGAACCTGTATGGGTATCAAAAAACCAACATCAGGGACCTGTGTTCCCGGTGCGGCATTTCATCGGGAGCGTTCTATCTGTTTTACAAGTCAAAAGAACTGTTATTTGTAGATACAGCCGAGAGAACCATAAAACGGATTTCGTCTGTTATTGATCAAAATATGCCGCCGGATAAGCCGGCAAAAAAAGATTTTGCCAAGGCATTTAAAATCATGGCGAAAGAAATTGAAAATGCGAAATGGCTCGTATCGTTTAATGACGATATTAAAATATTCCAGCGCAGAATACCCCCGGAAATCTATAAGAATTTTGTCAACGTCTATGCGTTTCAGGCGGAAAAATATAAATTCCGCCCTAAAGTTCCCCATAACGTGGCAAGGGTGGTTTTAAGCATCCTGCTCATGCTTCGGATTAACCCCAATATAACCAGCAAAGGTTACAGCAAGGCTTACGACCTCCTCGTAGACAGCGCCATA
>JAIRXN010000021.1 GCA_031268245.1 Treponema sp.
CGCAAAACGTTCCTTCAATGAAGCCGCTGCGGGCAGAAAACAGACAAGCCTTCCTTCCTGATAAAAACGGAATGTAATGCCGGGAAAGGCCGCGGCCTTGTCCAGAAAGGCCTGTTTACAGAGATTTGCCTCAGTCCCTTCCCGTTTTAAGAAACGTTTTCTGGCAGGGATACTGTCAAAAAGGCCTATGGCCCGGACGCTGGTACCCTTTGTCCTCATGCTTTGGTTTATGACAGGAGTATTGCCGCCGGGCCCTACACTAAGCTGCCATGCTTCCCGGCCGCCGGTACTGCTCAGTATTTCAAGCCCGGCAACCGCCGCCGCCGCCGCCAGAGCTTCGCCCCGGAAACCGAGGCTGCAAGCGGTGTCAAGATCCTTCAATGAGCGGATCTTGCTTGTGGCATGGGTCAGCCAGCAGGCGGCAAGATCCTCCCTGTCCATGCCTTCCCCATTGTCGGTTACTTCGGCCCGTCTGGCGCCGCCGCCTTCGATGGAGACTTCAATTTCAGTTCCGCCTGCGTCAATCGCATTGTCGATGAATTCCCGTATTAATGCCGCGGGCCGGTCAATTACTTCTCCCGCGGCTATTTTTCGTGCCTCTTCAGGCGGCAGTACCTGTATTCTGGCGGAACTCACAGCCTTCATCACTCTTCATTGTCAAAAAGTCCCAGCTCCGGCGCTTCATCGGAAGGCTTTGCATCGCCTTCGTTGAGCAGTATCTCTATCCGGTTTTCAATCCTTTCAAGATCCTTTTCAAGGTTCTTTGCCAGCCGTACTCCCTCTTCAAAGGCTTTCAATGCATCGTCCAGGGGAATGCCGGATTTGCGGATCGTTTCTCCCAGTTCTTCCAGCCGCTCCAGCCGTTCTTCAAAATTTTTCATGCCGGCCGCGGAAACATGTACGTTGTTTTTTGTATCGCCTTTTGTACCACTCTTAGCCATAAGACGCCCCCTGTTTTTTTACGATTGCAGTAATACTGCCTTCCAGCGGCCTGATACAAAGCTCGTCTCCTGCTTCCGCATCGGAACTGCTGCGGACGAGCTTCCCTGTTTTTTCGTTCAGCACTACCGAAAAACCCCGTTCCAGGATGGAGAGGGGGCTTGCCGCATTCAGCGCCGTGCTTGCCAGTTCCAGCCTCCGGCGGAGATGTTCCGCCTTGTCCTCCATGCTGCGGATAAGGCCCTCTTTGGCGTCATCCAGCCGCATCAGGGCCGGCTCCAGTATACGCATGAAACGTTCCTCAAGTTCTTCTATGCCGAAGGGCCGGATAAGGAGCCGCGCCCGCTCCAGCTTTGCCTCCATCGCTTCCCGGATATTCTCTCCCAGTTCCCTGATCCGTTCCAGGGCGGCTTCCCGGTTTTCGCTCACCAGTTCTGCCGCCGCGGAGGGTGTAGGAGCGCGCATATCCGCCGCATAATCGCTCAGGACCCAGTCAATTTCGTGGCCCACGGCGCTTACGACAGGGATCGTACAGCGTCCGATGGCCCGGACTACCGCTTCTTCGGAAAAGGGAAGCAGATCTTCCAGTGAACCGCCGCCCCGGCCCACGATTAACACGTCGCAGAGTTTCCACCGGCTTGCCTGTTCGATCCTGCGGGCAATGAGCGCCCCCGCATCGGGCCCCTGTACCGGAGCGGGGAGTATGATCACCCGCACGCCCGCGGCCCGTCTCCCCAGTATATTGAGGATGTCCCGGACTGCCGCCCCCGTTGGGGAACTTACCACTCCCACAGTACGGGGGAAGCGGGGGAGAGGCTTCTTTCGTTCTTCATCAAAGAGCCCTTCCGCCGCAAGCCTGCGTTTCCGATCCTCCAACATGGCGAGGATCTCTCCCTGGCCTGCCATCTCAATCTTGTCGCAGATGATCGAATAGGTGCCCCGGAGGGCGTAGACCGAAAGCCGTCCCCTGACCCGGAGCAGCATGCCGTCTTCCATTTTGAAGCTCAGATTTCTCCGCTGGTTCTGGAACATCATACAGGAAATGGCGGCCTTTTCATCCTTCAGAGTAAAGTAGAGATGCCCGGTGCTGGAAGGCCGGTAATTGGAGAGTTCTCCCTCCACCGTCAGAACCGGAAAATTCTCCTCCAGATGCTGTTTGATGAGGCCGGTGAGTTCCGAAACGCTGAGTTTGCCGCTGACCATGCATCAATAATAAATACTCGCCTTCAAACTGTCGATATGTATAAAGTATGAATGCCCTTGTTGTCTTATACGGCGGAAGTCTCAATAAACTGGCTCTGGAACCGGTATGCGCAGGCCGGAACGCCCTTTCCCTTGCCCTCAGCCGTGTCGCGGCCTTTCCGGGCGCCGAAAAAACGATTCTTTTGCTCCCGGAAGCTTTTGATGAATCGGTTCTGCCTGCCGCCGGGGATCTGCCCCCCGGTTTCGAAACGCTCAGGGCGCCGGTCTGGACAAAAAAGAGCCTGCTTGAAACCATTGCCGCCGCTTCCGAAGGCTTCAGTCTGAGTTACTTTGTCTGGGCGGATTGCCCCTTCCTCGATGCCGGACTGGCCGGCGCCGTTGCCGCCCGGCATACACGCTATGCGGCCGAGTATTCCTATGCCGACGGCTGGCCTTACGGTCTGGCTCCTGAACTGCTCTCGCCCGGAACCGCCGGAATCCTTTCAAAGATCATTGCGGAAGACGACGGCCCTGTCGGCCGGGATACCCTGTTTTCCGTGCTCCGGAAGGACATCAACGCCTTTGACATAGAAACCGAAATTTCACCCGTGGATCTCCGTTCCCACCGCCTGAGTTTTTCAGCGGATTCAAAGCGCAACCTTCTTCTCCTGCGGCGTTTTGCGGAAGCCTCGGGCGGAACCGTTCCGGACGCTTCCGTCATTTCGGATCTCATCGGGAAAAAGCCTGAACTGCTGCGGACTCTGCCAAAATATTTCCCGATTCAGGTTTCAGGCCCCTGTCCTCAAGCCTGCCCCATCTGTCCCTATCCCCATTTCGGCAGGGGCCCAGGCGGGGAAGCCGTTACGGAACGGCGGGACTTTATGGAAACCGGGGCATTTGGAGAACTTCTGGACAAGATCATTGCGTTTTGCGGGGATGCGGTGATCGATCTTTCGCTCTGGGGGGAAATCGCCCTGCATCCCCGCCGTCTTGAGCTTATTGATATGGTTCTTGCCCGCCCGGCCCTCTCCCTGATCATCGAAACTTCCGGTATAGGCTGGCTGTCTTCCGATCCCGGCAGTATCTGCGCCGCCGTATCGTCCGCGGCAAAACGGGAAAACGATTGCGGCCCGGAGGGAGACATGCCCCCTCTCTCATGGATTGTATCACTGGATGCCTTCAGTCAGGAACGCTACCTCCAGGCGAGAGGTACGGGTTTTCCGGAGGCATTGGCCTTTGCCCGCCGTCTCCGCAGCCTGTTTCCCGAGGATACATGGGTACAGGCAGTGCGGGTACAGGGAACCGAAGATGATATAGAACAGTTCTACCGTTCCTGGAAAGAAGGCGCTCCGAAAAACGGAGGCGTCATCATTCAGAAGTATGATGATTTCTGCGGGGCCCTTCCCAAAAGACAGGCCTCCGATCTGTCTCCGGTAGAGCGGCAGAGCTGCTGGCATATCATGCGGGATTTCCCGGTATTGATAGACGGCAGTGTTCCTGCATGCCGGGAAGATCTGCCGGTATTAAAACTGCCGGTTTTGAAAGAGGGCAGGGCAGGAATTTTGGGCAATGCCCTTTCCGGAAGCCTTGAAACAATCTGGACACGGGGGGAAGATCTGTACCTTAAACATACGCAGAAAAACTATCCCGGCATTTGTGCGGAGTGCGATGAATACTATACCTACAACTTTTGACGATGACATTTCCGGCGCATACACGGCGGTAGGCGGTATGGAAAGCGTGTCTTCAACCGGACTTTCGGCGGTACTGCTTAACCGTTCCATGGGGCAGCCCAGGAAGAATCTTTTTCAGGAACTGGAAAAGGCAGGTTTTGATTATGTTTTATCCATGGAAGTAAACACAGGACGTTACGATGTGGAGGATCTTTCCACCCGTTTCCCCTTTGTACGTTTCATCATCTTCAAGGAAGAAGTAAACCTGGGAAAGCAGATCAACCTTGCGGCCCTGGAACTGAAGGGCTCCCACTTTTTTGTTTTCTGGAACGATCAGCGGCTGCTTTCCGGAGGCGGCGCCGGAGGCATCACCGATAAACTTTCCGAAAGGGAAGATATCTGTACAGTACCTGTGCTGCTTAATTCGGCCTTTGAGACGCTTCCCACTCTCATATCTCCGGAAAACCTTGGAAGAAAATTTCAAATTATCCGTTCCGCTCCTCCGGAGGGAGGCAGCGCGAGTCTTTTTCCTTTTGACTGGGTGGGTATTTACAACAGGGATCATTTTATCAAACTTGGGGGCTTTGACGGGGGAATAAACAATCCCTACTGGCAGCTTATGGATTTTGGTTTTCGTTCCTGGCTCTGGGGAGAAGAAATACGGATGACTCAGGGCATCAAGCTTTCCTACGAAGGGGCAATTCCGGTTGACGATGTTACCAGGGACGAATACTACAGGCGTTTCTATCTTAAAAACCTTGCTCCGGTTTTCCGCTTTGACAATGCGCATCTGCCCATCCGCCGTTTCCCCTCCTGCCTCATGCTCAATCCGGGGCATCCGCTGCAGGCCTGGCATGATTATACCGAAGGCCGGCGCTGGGTTTCGGTCAACCATTACCGTTTTTCCACAGACGCGCAGACGCTGATAGGCAAGTGGAGTCCATGACCGCAGTAATACTGCAGGCCCGGCTGGATTCAAGCCGGCTTCCCGGAAAGGCTCTGCTCCCCCTCGGCGGGAAACCCCTGCTCTTCCGGGTAATGGAAGCCCTCAAGACAATTCCCGCCGGCATCCATGTTCTCGCTTCACCGGAAGACTGCAGGCGGGAATTCGGTAAAATCGCAGAAGAGGCGGGTTTTGTTTTTTTTGCAGGCCCCAAGGATGATGTACTGCTCCGCTACTGCATGGCAATCCGCCGTTACGGCGTAAAACGTGTAATCCGGGCCACGGGAGACAATCCCTTTGTCTTTGCCGATGCCGCCCGTATCCTCAATACGGAAGCCGCGGCCCTCAAAGCCTCCTATTCAGGCTATGCAGGACTCCCTTACGGGGCAGGAGTAGAATCGGCGGACGCAGAGTCCCTTCTCCGCGCCGAGGCGGAAGCTTCCCTCCCCGCGGAACGGGAACATGTATGCCCCTATCTCTACAATCATCCGGAACTGTTTTCCCTCCACCGGCCGCCGGCCCCGCTCCGCTGGCAGGGCCCGGATATCAGGATAACTGTAGACACTCAGGCCGACTATGAATGCGCGCAGATTCTCCACGATGCCCTTTCCTCCCTCCCGGCGGAAGAACGTTTCCGCGGAGAAGCGGTTATCGCCGCATATAAAAGAATGTTTCCCGCATCAACCAATCGCAACGAATCAGGAAGATGCTGATGCCCGGCCCGATTCTTGCTGTTCCTGCCATTGAACAGGGCCGGGGAGGCGGCCACCTTCTCCGTCAGGCTCGTCTTGTCCGCGATCTCCGTTTGAAAAAACGGGAGGCGTTACTCTGCCTTCCCCCCGGCGAACGGGACACGGAAACCTGTCTTGCCCGTATCCGCTCATTCACGGGTGAGTTTTCCCGGCAGTGGATATGTGTACACGACAGTATTCCCGCAGATCCCGCAATGATCATCCTGGATCGGTTTCAGACGCCCCCGGAGGAATTTGCCCTTTTGCGGAAAATCGCTCCCCTCATCGGCATAGATGAAGGAGGACCCTGCAGGGAGCGGTTTGATTTCCTGATAGATACCCTGCCGGCTCTTCCCCGTGTTTGCCGGCCGAATATGGCGGACCCGTCCCTTTTACCCCTGCCGCTTTGCCGCCGGGAATCTTTTTTTTCGCGGAACAATGCCTCAGGACGCCGTATCCTTGTCAGTTTCGGCGCCGAAGACGCCGCGGGCCTGGGAGATCTGGCGGCAGAATCTCTGTCGGGTATTGACGCGGAGATTGTTACTGCAAGAAACATCCCACATCTCCGGGAACAATTAGCCTCCTTCGATCTTCTGGTGACCCATTTTGGCATTACCGCCTTTGAAGCCCTCCATGCCCGGCTGCCTGTACTTCTTGTATCTCCCACGCCCTACCATGAGGCTCTTTCCAAAGCGGCAGGTTTTACCAGCGTCAGACACTATGCGCGTGTGCCGTTTTGGGACAAGATCAAGGCGCACGGCATCAGCCGTCTTCCTTCCCTGGCCGGAACTGAGGCTGCCCCCGCCCTTGCCGCGGAATGCCGGGCCCTGGCGGAAAAGTACGGACTTGCGGAAGTTCCCTCCCAAAGCCTCGCGGACGTGCTGCTGTCTGTTGACATTCACGCGGCGGGCCGCTGTCCGCTCTGCGCCGCGGAAGCAGCGGTAAAAAAGATACGTTTTGCCGGCAGAAGCTATACATGCTGCCCGCGCTGCGGCGTCATTTACATGAGCCGTTTGAACCCTCCGCCGATCGAATACGGACAGGCATATTTTTTTGAACAGTATAAAAACCAGTACGGCAGAACCTATCTCGAAGAATTTCCTGAGCTTAAAGAAACGGCAAGACGCAGAATCTCTGTCATAAAAAAATTCCTCCCCGCCGCGGGAACCTGTACTAAACCTTCCCTGCTCGACATAGGATGCGCCTACGGCCCCCTCCTGGCTGCCGCGAAGGAAGAAGGCTTCTCCCCCCTCGGCATAGATCCCGCGCCGGAGGCCGTTGAATGGATCGGCAGGGAGCTGGGCATCCCGGCAAGGCAGGGCTTCTTTCCCGGAGACTTTCCGCCGGAGATTCTTGCGGACAGCAGTTTTGATGCCGTAAGCCTCATGTATGTGATCGAACACTTCGGCGATCCCCGGAAGGTACTGCAGGAAATCTACCGTATCCTCAAGCCGGGCGGGGTATTGGCCTTTTCAACTCCTTCGTATTCCGGCGTCTCGGGGCGTACATCCCTCAAGACATTCCTGGAAAAAAGCCCGGCGGATCACTGGACGGTCTGGAGTCCCCGTCTCTGTAGAAAGGCGCTTGCCGGCTGCGGCTTCAGGGTAAAAAAAATCGTAGTCACAGGCCACCACCCGGAACGTTTCCCCCTTTTCGCTTCTTTTTGCCGCGGGCAGGGAATCCTCTACAGATTCATTCTCCTCATAAGCCGTCTTTTCCGCCTCGGAGACACCTTCGAGTGTTTTTCCGTTAAGGTTGCCCTATAAAACAGCCCGGTAAAAATTCCGACAATAGAATAAGGAGGATACTCGTGAAAGCAAACCGGGAGAAGATAATTATTTTAGGCGCGGGGGTCATGCAGGGCCCGGCCATTAGAATTGCCAAAGAAATGGGACTTTTTACCGTAGTTCTGGACGGAGATCCCGGCGCCCCCTGTGTTTCCCTAGCGGATCACTTTGAACACATTGACCTAAAGGACAAGGAAGGGGTGGAAGCCTTCGCGCAGTCCCTCCTTAAAGACGGGGGCCTTGCGGGCATCATGACCGCAGGAACCGACTTTTCCGCCACGGTGGCCTGGACGGCGGAGCGGCTCGGCCTTCCGGGCATCCCCTACGAGGCCGCCCTCAACGCATCGGACAAGGGCCGCATGCGCCGCTGTTTTGATGCGGCCGGCATTCCCTCTCCGGCCTTCACCGTTGCCGGCAAACATGAATCCTCTACGATCCCGGCTCCCTTCCCCCTGGTGGTAAAACCGGTAGACAACATGGGCGCACGGGGCTGCCGCAGGGTGGATACGGAAGCGGAACTGGAAGAGGCTCTTGCCTGCGGGATAAAATACTCCCGTTCCGGCAGGGCAATCGTGGAAGCCTACATGGAAGGCCCCGAATTTTCCGTGGACGCAATCGTATACAGGGGAGAAATTATCATCTGCGGTCTTGCCGACAGGCATATATTCTTTCCTCCTTACTTTATCGAGATGGGTCATACCATGCCCACCGCTTTTTCCTCTGCGGAACAGGAAAAACTGCTTGACTGTTTCTGTGCGGCTGTCCGCAGCCTTGGTATCGCAGGAAAAAACTGCGTAGGAGCCGCCAAGGGCGATGTCAAACTCACTCCCCGCGGCCCGATGATAGGGGAGGTGGCCGCCCGGCTTTCCGGGGGCTACATGTCCGGCTGGACTTACCCATATTCCTCCGGGGTGGAACCCGTCAGGGCCGCCGTAGAGATGGCCATTGGCCGGGAACCCCGCTTTCTTAAACCGGTAAAGTCATGGACAAGTGCGGAACGGGCCTTCATCTCCATCCCCGGAAAGGTAAAGTCCATAGAAGGTCTTGAAAAAGCCCGGAACACAGCCGGAGTAAAAGATCTTTTTCTCCGCATAGCCGAAGGTTCCCCGGTATCCTTCCCGGTAAACAACGTGAGCAAGTGCGGGAATGTGATCAGCGCCGCGGAAAACCGGGAAGACGCCTGCCGCGTGGCGGAAGAAGCGGCCCGTTCTATCCTTATACGCCTTGAGCCCTCCAATGCCGAAACCTCCGCCTTCCTTTCGGCGCTCCCGGATTCTTTCCCGCCCGATGCGTTCAGCCTCAGCAGGGAACTCAAAATAGCGCTGGAATCGCTGCCTTCGGGCATTGTACCCCGCAAAAATCTCTCCGGAAACGTGAGTATATACCCCTTTCCCGCCTTCCTTGACTCAGGACTTGCGGATTATATGGGCCGCAGTGCTGCCGAAAGCCTGGAAGCCCTGAGAACCCAGAGCGGCCTTCCCCTGCCCATCGGTACAGGGGAACCTTTCCTCGGCAAAAAATTCTGGCAGTCCTTCATCCGCGGCGGCTACCAGGGAGCGGTATATTACCTTGACACCCCGGAGACTTGAACATGAAACGAAGTTTCATACTGATTTACTGCCTGCTGCCGGTTTCCTTCCTTGCCTTTGGCCAAACTAAAACCCTTTCCCTCGAGGAAGCCCTGATCAGCATCGGGCAGAAGGCGGGAAAGACCGCGGAAACCGAATTCCGCTGGGATCCCTTCCTTGCCTCGGGAACATTCATTGCGGGAGGGCACAGCGCGGCTTTTTTTTCAGGCAATCAGGGGGAAAACGGTATACTTCTTCTTGACGGCAGGGAATTTTTCGATGTACCGGCGCCCTATGTGCATCAGGGACTCCTCCTTTTCCCGGAAGCCTTTATCAGTACCGCCGCCCTCTCCCTCTCCCGCTCCATTGAGGAAGACGCTTCCCGTTTCAATATTGCCGCGGTGATCATCGATCCGGGTCACGGCGGCAAGGATTCAGGCGCCGTTGGAAATTTCACCGTGAACGGCAAGCCGTTCCGTTCCGTAGAGAAGGACATCGTTCTCAATGTTTCCAAAAAACTCTACTCCCTCCTGTCGGCCGCTTACCCGGACAAACGTATCCTTATGACCCGGGAAGGGGATACCTTCCCCACCCTGGAAAACAGGGTTTCCATAGCCAATTCCGTACCCCTCAAAGCCAACGAAGCGATCATCTTCATCTCGATTCATGCCAATTCTTCATTTAATAAAAAGGCCAGGGGCTATGAAGTGTGGTATCTTTCACCGGAATACAGAAGAAACGTTATAGATACGGCAAAATATGCCGATTCTTCTGAAGTGATTCCAATCATCAACGATATGATGGAGGAGGAATTCACTACAGAAAGCATTATGATGGCCCAGTCGATCCTTAACAGGATAGGCGAGGCCTCCGGGAACCGGATCCCCTCCAGGGGACTCAAGGCGGAAGAGTGGTTCGTTGTCCGCAATGCCAGGATGCCTTCGGTGCTGGCGGAACTGGGTTTTGTTTCCAATCTGGAAGACGCCCTTCTCATGAGCGATGAAGGCTACTTGCAGAAGCTCGGCGAAGCGTTATATAAGGGAATTGGTGATTTTATCACCAGATTCGAAAAGTCCGGAGGTTTTACGACAATTCAATGAAGGCTGAAATAAAAGACATGTTTCAGTCCCTCGCCGCCTTGTGTAAGTCCGGAATGTTTCGTTACGCCGTCTGCCTTCTGATTCTGGGAATTCTGGCTCTGGGCGAATTTTTTAACGCGGGGCTTGTCAGACGGACTTTTGTATTTTATTCTTTGAGAGACGGAGAAACCGTAGTTGAAGATCGTATGTTAAAGGCTTCAACCGGCAGGGAAGAGGATCTAAGGCGTTATGTGGAAGAGGCCCTTTTGGGCCCTGTTTCACCGGATTCGGCGCCTCTTTTTCCCCGGGAAACCCGTCTCCGGTCCCTGCTTTTTCGGGACGGCGCTGTGTATGCAGACCTTTCCGAAAGCGCCGTGCTGCCCTATCCTGAGCAGGGGAATGCATGGAGGGGTTTTTTCACCCTTTACGGGGGCATAAAACGGAATTTTCCCTATGTTCGGGATGTCCGTTTATTCGTCGGGGGGAGGGCGGCTTTTTATGACGAATTCCGTCAAATTCAGGCGGAATCTCATGAAAGAGGCGTTGACAAAACATAAGTATTTTGTATACTTATAAAATATATCTCGAAGTTTCGATAACTTAAGTTGTTGAAAGGAGTTATGAATGAAACGGATGCTTGCATTTGCCGCTATCGTGTTGTTCCTCGCCGGATCAGTGTTTGCTGAAGAAGCCGTATTGATCGACTTCGGCAAACTCAAGGCAGACATTATCCCCGAGACGGATGCTCAGGGGAATGCCACGGACAAGATGACTCAGAACAGGCAGACAATGATGGACTATGCCAATGTGGCCGGTACCAGCTTCAGGCCTGAAGACCTGGAAGTAATGAAGACTTCCCTGGCTATTGCCAACTGGGACATAGTTTTGGCCCCTTCTTCCCGGAATGTCGCCAACCTGGTTCTGAGCAAGGCTGCTGAAGCTACCTCCAAAGCCTATTGGGGCGGAGAAGCTTCCACGGTTCTGGGCGTCAGGGTACATTTCCCGGTTGAACCCTGGAATTCCTGGGCTGTTATTAAACCGCCCTTCGATATTCCGGCTTACGAACCCCAGGCGGATGTTGATGACGATGGTAATATCACCGAAAGGGAAGGCCAGGACGGGATTACCCAGTCCAGCCGCTTTGAAGGCGAAGCTGACGATAACGGGAGACCGACTCACGGTTACGGTGTCGTTAAGAACGTAGGAACCATTAAATCTGTAGCCGTATGGGCTTACGGCCTTAATTTTCCCCACAGGCTTTATACCATCGTGATCGATAATCAGGGAAATGAAAAAGAACTTGAGATGGGTTATCTTCAGTATGACGGCTGGGGCCAGTTGATTTGGAATAATCCCGCCTATGTACAGGAAGTGAGGAACCGGGATCTCCGGCTCTATCCTCTCTATCCTACCTCCACTCCCTTCGTCAAATTCGGCGGATTCCGTATACAGCGGGACGCATCCAAGGAAGGCGGCGATTTTATCACCTATTTCAAAGATGTCCAGATTATCTACGACAGAGCGGTTCTTGATACCGACAGGGATATCGATGATGAAGGTCTGTGGAAGATCATCTTTGACCGGGAGACCGAGAAGAAACGCTGGGAGATGCAGCAGTTTGGTAACAACCAGGTGATGCGCTATATCGACAGGCAGAAGCAGGCCACCGAAACTCCGTTTGGAAGCCCCGAGCGGCGGCAGCAGGAGCAGCAGCAGTAATAACCCGTCCGGCAGGTCCTCTGGAAAGCCTTGACCGCCGGTTAAAAATGGCTGCCTGAGAAATCCGGATCCTATGCCTCCGGATTTTTCAGGCAGTTTTTTTTAAGGATGCTGATGATGGAGGAAAAGACTCTTTTACCCAATCAGAGCGAACTGCGGAAGGAGTACGATGAGTATCTGCCGGTTCGGGAAATGGTTACGAGGGATCTGGAATTACGGGTAGAAGATGTTCTTGCCGCCCTGAATTCCCGGCCGTCGGTAAAGGGCAGAGTCAAGGATTTTTCCTCCTGGTACAAAAAATATATCCGCATATTGAAAGACGGAGACGAGGAGGGTCCTCTTATCACAGACCTTCTGGGTCTGAGGATCGTGTGTCCGTTTATCGAGGATCTTGGCGCTGCCGAGGCCCTTTTGAAAAAGCACTTTGATGTAACCGAAATAGAGCGGAAAGGCGCCGGTTATTCCTTCAAGGAATTCGGCTATGAGTCGACTCATCTCCTGATAGAGATCCCCCGGGAAATAGTAGCGCGGAGAGGAGATCCGGGAGTAAAAGCCGCGGAGATCCAGATTCGTACCATACTGCAGGATGCATGGGCGGAGGTGGAGCACGAACTGGTGTACAAGGCGGAATTTACCCCCTTTGACGATCCGATGAAGCGTAAGCTTGCGGCGATCAACGCGAGCCTTTCCCTGGCCGACACGATCTTTCAGGAGATACGGAACTATCAACGGCAGCTTAACGGGGAACTGGGTAAACGGCGGGAGGCTTTTTTCCGTAAAATCGAAGAAGCCACCGACGGAATGCTCTTCCGGGGTGAAGAAGCGGAAGACTTCGATTTCTTCCGGCCCGGAGACGACGGAGACAGCCCTTCCCCGGCCGGGACAAGTACCATTGACGATCTTCTGCTCAACGCACTCTATGCCCATAACAGAAACAAATTCAACGAGGCCGTTGCCTTTTACAGCCGTATCCTGGAACTGAATCCCGATGAAAGTATTGCCTCTCTCATCTACAAACACCGGGGCATGGCCTACTTTGCCCAGTCCCGCTACCAGGATGCCATCGACGATTTTTCAGCTTCCCTCGCATTCGACGGTAATTCCTATAAGGCGGCCTATTACCGGGGAGTCGTAAGGTCGGTATTGCAGCAGTATGCCGATGCCGTGGGAGACTACAGCCTTGCCCTGGAAATTAACCCCTACCAGGCGTTCTGCCTCTACCGCAGAGGCCAGGCCTACTACCATCTGGGGGATCTCCCCCAGGCTTTGGGAGACTGTGAGGCCGCCCTTTCCCTTGAAAGCGGAAATACCTCCTTCCGCAAATTCCGCGAATTGCTCCACTCTAAACTGAAGATGTAATTCCGTACTGAAAAAAACCTGCACGGCAAAATAAAAACAACTTTTATGAGTGATCTTGTTCCAAAACTCACTTTTTTTCGGGGCAGAGCCGGTAAAATAAAGTTTGACAGATTTTCTTTTTGATGAAATAATAGATCCCAGGGCGTGTTTCCGGTTGAAACCGGGTTCATGTCCGCCCCCGTAAGGGGGAACAATTTCAAATCCAAAATATGGAGGAAAAAATGAAACGGATCGTAAAGATTGCATCCATTGCATTGATCCTGATCCTCGCAGCCGGCCTGCTCTTTGCCGG
>JAIRXN010000073.1 GCA_031268245.1 Treponema sp.
TCCTTGAGTTTTCCGGGATGCAGTCCTGTCTCCTGTACCATGGCTGCGGAACCCAGTACGGTTTGAGCCGCGTAGCTCAGGGCCTTGTCCCGGGGCAGGCCGGCCTGAACCCCTCCGTCCGCCAGGGCTTCAATAAACATGTATACAAAGGCCGGCCCCGAACCTGAAAGGCCGGTAACCGCATCAAGATAGCGTTCTTCAATATAATCAATCCGGCCCGCCTTGGAGAGAAATTCCTCCAAAGCGGCAAGTTTATCCGCGGATATCTGGGGAGAAGCCGCCACGGCTATCATCCCTTTGCCGATCAGCGCGGGAGTATTGGGCATGATCCGCAGTACGGGGACGGGTTTTTCGGGCATGATTACAGGCTTTGTATCCATCCAGTCGGGCCCGAGCCGTTTGGGTGCATAACCGTGAACGCCTGCCAAACCCAGCAGGCTCTGAATTCTGACGATGCTCCAGCCTGCCGCCATAGAGACCAGTACCGGCGGCTCGTTGGCATCTATCCGCTTCTGAATCTCCGGGGCAATCTCTTCAAGTACGGAAGAAAGCGCCTGGGGTTTTACCGCAAGAAATACAAAATCCGCTTTTTCCGTCGCTTCCCGGTTGGAAGCATAGACTTCCGCCCCCAGATCCTCTGCCGCCGCCTTTGCTTTAGGCTTATCGCTGTCGGCAAAACCGGTATTTCCGGCCCCGCAGGAGGCTGCCGCCGCTTTCATCAGGGCGGTTCCCATATTCCCGCTGCCTATACAGGCTATTTTGTAGTTCATGCATAAAAGTAAAGCATAATTTTTTATTTTTATGAAGATGCGGGGCGGCGCTATGGTTTTTTTTAATATTTTTTTGTATGATTAAGTATAGCAGCAACAGGAAACATCAAATGGGGAACCTTCGCCCTGGCGGGCCCGGTTGAACGTTACATGGTTATAGACTTTCATGCTCATATTTACCCGGAAAAGATTGCCGGGAAGGCCGTATCCAACATCGGGGAGTTCTATAAGATACCTGTACAGTGCGAAGGTACCGTCCGGGATCTCCTGGAGAGGGGAAAGGCAGGGGGTATCGACGCCTTTGTGGTGTTTTCCGCCGCCGCAGTACCGGCTCAGGTTGGGAGTATCAACAACTTCATTGCGGGTGTCTGCGATGAGCAAAAAGGGAAGGGAATAGCCTTGACCGGTTTTGGCACTCTACACCCGGGCATGGAGAATCCCGGTGAGGAGATCGAGCGGATGAAGGGCTTGGGGCTTAAGGGGGTCAAGTTTCATCCTGATATGCAGCAATTTGACATTGATGACGAAAGGATGATGGAGATCTATGCGCTCCTGGAGGGGAAGTTTCCGGTAATTTTCCATACCGGAGATTACCGCTACGGATACTCCCATCCGGCACGACTGGCCGGGGTTTTGGATGCGTTTCCAAAACTGAAGGTGGTGGCCGCCCATTTTGGAGGCTGGTCTCTCTTCGATCTGGCCTTGGAGTACCTGAAAGACCGGCGCTGTTACTTCGACGTGTCCAGTTCCATACCCTTCCTGGGGAAGCGCCGGACAGAAGAACTGATAGGTATCTATGGGGCTGAACGGATCCTCTTTGGTTCCGATTATCCCATGTGGGATCCTGCCGGCTGTCTTAAAACTTTTGGGGAATTGAAGCTCAAGGATAGGGAGCGGGATATGATACTTAGGGAAAATGCGGAACGTTTGCTGTTTGCATGAATGTTCAGGAACCGGTTTGTGGGTATGGATTCCCCGTATACAATTCATACTTTACAGAACGAAGATACTCAGGAGCTTGCCCCTGGGTTCTTCATTACATTAAGGACGGTAAAATGAAAAGAACGGTACTGTGCGTAGTGTTTATACTTCTTTTTGTCGAGGCTTTTGCACAAAGATTGTCAACAGTAGCCGTGCTTCCCTTTGATGCGGAAGCCGGTGTTTCCCCATACGATGCATCAAGCGTGTCACGGCAGTTTTCATCCGAACTTACTGCCCTGGAAATGGCGAATGTTCTGAACAGCGAAACTACCGGAAGCGTTATAGCGGATCTGGATATAAAGGCCAACGACTGGAAAGATGTCCGGAAAGTCAGGGATATTGGCAGCGCCCTTAAAACCGAATATATCATCCGGGGAAGAATGATCAAAGAAGGGAACCAGATTTCTATTTATGCCGACACCCTTGAGGTGAGCAGCGGCAAGGTTCTATCTTCCGTGAAAGAACAGGCCCCAAGCGCCGGCGCAATTCAGATATACTCCCTCTGCGTTAAAACCATGGAGCGGGTTCCCTACCCGAATTACATGATAGGAAAATGGCAGAGCAATGTATCCCTGGGGGATGCAAGCCTTGTCTGCATCATCGAATTTAAAAGCGACAGATCCATTGTAGTCGAACGCTTTGACACCTATGAAAGCCGCAATGATAATTCTCTTTTGTACTATGCTTCCGGGACAGGGAGCTATTGGTTCGGCGGGCATATCCGGCGGATAACCCAGTTCCGGGACAGAAACGGCGAGGTCTACAGGGAAGCCCCGGTGGACGGTTCCTTCAATCTTACCCTGAATCTGGACAATGCCCTTCCCAACTATGCATCCATCAAGCAGGAGCGTCTGTATCTTATCTTTGGTGACGGGCGTAACAGTTTTGAACTTCCTGCCGCCGGGCTCCTCTGCGGAGATACCCCCTCAGGGGTCATGTCGTATACCCGTTTCAGCAAGATATCCGGCTCCGCTTCCCTTCCCAGGGGCAAGGGGCCCCAGCCCGGAGGAGAAGGGGTGAGCATCAGTCCTCTCTGGTCTCAGGATCTCAATGGAACAGTGAGGGGAACTCCCTTCCTCCAGGCTGAATCGGCGGTAGTGGCTGTGGAAGGCGGTATTATTAAATCCTACAGCCGTCAGGGTACCTTCCTCTGGGATTACAATGTTCAGGCCAATGCCAGTCCTTATGTTACCCGTTCCAGGGAAGCGGCGTCCTATGTGTGTAACGCTGCGGGAAAGCTAATCACCGTTAACCGGGTAGGCAGGGAACTGTGGAACCTGGATCTGGGACGGCCGATCAGCCATCCTGTGCTGGTAGGCTGGGACGGAAGAGTCTTTATTCCGGCAGGAGCGGATCTCTGGTGCCGTACCGCAAGCGGTTTTCCCCTCTGGCATATAAATCTGGGGAGCCCTATCTCCGTAGCCCCCATCCTCGATCATGCCGGGGGATTGGCCATGGTACTCGAAAACAGGGATTTTGTTTTGATAGACCAGTTCAGCGCGGCGGAAAAAATCAGCCTCGACAGATTTCCTGCCGCCATTGTGCCCCTCAAGGACGAAAGTCTTCCCAGGGATCAGCAGAATTCTTACATGCTTTTTTACAGCGACGGAAAAGTGGACAAGATCAACCGAAACATGGGAGCCGGCCCTTCTTCAAGACTTTCCCGGGTTTCTTTTCCTGCCCTCCCTGCGGTTCCCGCCGTGGCTGCAGGCCGTGACAAGGATGCTGCGGTTGCCCTGCGGGACGGCAGAGTTCTGCTCATTGCAGGCGACAATGGAAGAGTGCTCTGGAGCGCCGACAGCAATGAACGTCCTTCGGAAAAAGGTACGGGAAACATTGATGCGGGAAATTCAAGCATGACCTATGATGAACGGGGAATTTTCTTTTTCTCCCGGGGCGGCGCTACCCTCTTTAACGATGACGGCAGGCGGATCTGGATGCTTCATCTCAAAGGCGCCACTGCAGTTCCCAGCTTCAGTGATGAGGGAATCCTCTATTCTCCCTTCCAGGCCAACATGCTCAATGCGTTCAAAGTTGAAAACCGCGGACGTAATGTGCCCCGTTCACTTTACTACGGCCCCGAGCCGGAGGGAAAATACGGCCTGGGAAACCCGCCGCCTTCCCCCTGGGCCAATTCACCCGATAAATATAGGGAAGATAATGTCAACTATATGTATGATACCATTTCCCAGGCAACGAGAATCGGACAAGTAGGCCAAATGGAGCCGGCCTATGTAGGCTACATCATGGAAATGACCGCCGGGCTCCTCAGAACCCCCGGATATTCCCCTGTCAGACCGCCTGTATTGCCGCCCCAGCGGGTCAGGCTTATCAGGCTCCTCTCTTATATGGGTTCCCGTGAAACTATTTCCTTCCTTGTGAACCTGATCAACCGTGATCCCGAACCTTCGATAAAAGCAGCCTGCTGCGAGGCTATCGGCCGTATCGGAGTAGACCCTTCAGGAGAGGCTATCATTGCCTACAACGTACTTATCGCTCCCGATAATGCCGCCCGTGATCCCCAGACGCTGATTGCGGCAGTCTCCTCAACTGCAGCCCTTAGCCGTTTTTCCGGCCCCCCCATGAGTACCGCCGGCATCAGACTCCTGCAGCTCTTTACCCTCCGCGATCTTCCCACTACGGTAAAACAGCAAGCCCGCAGGGAACTGGACGGACTGCGGGAACTGGGAATGAGTAGATCGCAGTAGGGGAAACCGGTATGTTTGACTCGTTTCAATAGCCAGATTGGTTGTTGAAATGAGTCTTGCGTTGCCCTATAAGAGCGGTTTTCTTCTTATCCCGCCAGACAGCGTTCCGCCAGTTTTTCTGCAGTAAAGCCTATATGTTCGGCAGCCTTGGCGGCAGGGCCTGATTCGCCAAAGCGGTCGATGGCGAAGATGTCTTCCGGCTTGGCCCAGCGTTCCCAGCCTGAGCGTACCCCGGCTTCACAGGCAACGACCCTGCATCCGGGAGGCACAACTGTTTCGCGGATGGCGGCAGGCTGACTTTCAAAGAGTTCCCGGCTGATCACGGACACTACCCGGATTTTGAGTTCCGGTTTTTTGGCCAGGGTAAGCTGAACTGCTTCCAGGGCCAGACCCAGTTCGGAACCTGTAGCCATGAGTACAAGATCCGCCTGCCCCCCGCTCTCCTTTTTGACAATATAGGCGCCGGTACGGATCGTGTTTTTCCAGTCGGGGTCATCTTTGGGGAAGACCGTGAGGTTCTGCCGGCTCAAGGCCAGGCAGCTGGGGCCGCTATGGTTATCCATGGCCATGACCCAGGCGCAGGCGGTTTCCTCGGGGTCGGCAGGTCTCAGCACCCTTACGTTGGGGATAACCCGGAGGCTTGCCAGATGCTCAACAGGCTGATGAGTAGGCCCGTCTTCACCTACATAGATCGAGTCGTGGGTAAACACATAGATGACAGGCTGTTTCATCAGCGCGGAGAGCCGCAGAGCGGGACGCAGGTAATCACTGAACACCATAAAGGTCGCACAGTATGAACGGAGTCCCCCGTGAAGCTGAATGCCGTTGGCAATGGCGGCCATGGCAAATTCCCGGATGCCGAAGTGTATATACCGGCCCCGGCGGTTTGCGGCGCTCCAGGTACCCGCATCGGAAGGAAGACCTACCGCATTGGGGCCTTTAAGATCCGCGGAGCCTCCCACCAGGTTGAGGTTGGCCGAGGCTACGGCCTGCAGCGACTTGTTCCCCGCCGTCCGGGTTGCAATTTTCTCCCCCTGGGCAAAGGCGGGAAGCTGGGCGGGAAGAACCTTGCCTGAATAAAACTGATCCCATTCCTTCCGTTTTTCGGGATTCTCCTTTGACCATGCCTCAAATTCGGCCTCCCAGCCCTCGCGGGTCTTCTTCCATTCGACAGCTCTGGCCTTAAAATATTCGGCAGCCTCGGGCGCGATATAAAAATCACCTTCAATGCCCAGCCCTTTTTTGGCAGCGGCCAACTCTTCCGCTCCCAGGGGAGATCCGTGGATGCCGGCGGTGTTCTGCATTGTCGGGGCTCCCTTTCCGATAACGGACTTGAGGATGATAAGGCTGGGTTTTGTACTTTCGGCCTTGGCCTGGGACACGAGTTTTGCAATTCCTTCAAAGTCATACATGGAGCCGGAAAGCACCTGCCAGCCGTAGGCTTCGTAGCGTTTGGCCGTATCTTCGGTAAAGGCAATATCCGTACTGCCGTCAATGGTAATTTTGTTGGAATCGTAGAAAACAATGAGCTTGCCCAGCCCGTAGTGGCCTGCAAAAGAAGAGGCTTCGGCGGAGACACCTTCCATAAGACAACCGTCCCCGGCAAGGACATACGTATAGTGATTCACAAGCGTATGGGAAGAGGTGTTGAAGCGGGATGCCAGCATGGTTTCCGCAACCGCCATGCCCGCCGCCATGGCAATACCCTGTCCCAGGGGGCCTGATGTAGCCTCGATACCCCCGGCAAGACCGTACTCAGGATGCCCCGCGGCCCGTGAGCCCACCTGCCGGAAATTTTTTATCTCATCCAGACTCATGTCTCTGTAGCCCGAAAGATGGAGCAGAGAATAGAGAAACATGGAACCATGGCCTGCCGAGAGGACAAAACGATCCCGGTCGACCCACGCAGGATCGGAAGGATCGTGCCGAAGCAGTTCTCCGTAGAGAATGGCGCCCAGTTCGGCGGCCCCCAGGCAGAGACCGGGATGGCCGGAATTGGCCTTCTGAATGGCGTCCATGGAAAGCGCCCTTACCGAAAGGGCGATTTTTTCAAGCGCTGCAATATTCATCATTGTACTCCTGTTAAAGATTTTCCAAAATCAACTTTAGATTTCCTGCCATTTTAGTTCAGCCTCCCGGATGGCGGCAATGATCTCCTCCCGGGCGGCATGACGTTCCAAAAGCCAGTAAAACTTCTCCTCCTGACAGAGAAAATTGAGATGCGACAGCGTCTGAAGGTGGTTCTTTGCCGAAGAGGATATGATAAGGATAATCGTATGGACAGGTTTTCCGTCCGGCGCCTTCCAGTTGATGCTGTTTTTAAGAAAAGCGACGGCCGCGCAGCGTTTTTCTTCATCGTCAATCAGGGGATTGCGGGGATGAGGCAGGGCAATTCCCTTGCCTATACCGGTTGACATCAGGGCTTCCCGTTCCAGAATCGCCTCAATAAGGCGCTCTTTATGTTCTATAAGATGAGGAGGAATACAATCCAGCAGATTGGAGAGAACTTCCGTTATGGTTTCTCCGGGAAGCGCATAATGGATTCCCCCCCGTTCTATCAGATATGAGAGGCTGTTCCTCTTTGAAGTATCATATTTTTCTATCATCTTTGCCGATTATACCAGTTTTATGGGTTTTGAACTATCCTGACAGAGCTGCCGATTCAGCATAAGTTCCGAAAGCCTGCGGTTACAGGCCGGAATATCAAAAAATTCAGGGTCAAAATTTTCCCCCAGAAGGCTGCGGGCCTGGCGCAGTTCCTGTTCGCTGCCGTTTTCCAGGGAAAAGAGAAGTTTTTTATAGCGTACCGGGCCTTCAATCTGTTCGGGAGGGGCGGCCCATTCACCGGCCTTGCAGAGAATGCTCCCATCGGAAGCCGCGACATCGTATGGGGAAAAAATTATCTTGACGATCCAGTTGACGCCGTATTCAAAGAGCAGCTCGGTAGAACCTTCTTCAATAAGCTCCTCAATTCTTACATGCTTATCGATGAAGCGCAGGGGAATGCTGCCGCCCTTTTCGATGACGCATCTCCAGCTAAGGGTATTCTTCCAGTCCAGCGCCGCCTGCACAATCAGATGAAGCTCCTCCAGGCAGAGACTTGATGGAGAGAGCACCCGGCGCCACACTTCAGTCCCCCCGATGCTGATCTGAACGCTTTTCCAGGCGCCGTGCAGGGACGATCCGGGCTTTACCAGGGAGAAATTGTTATGTCTAAAGGCATCGAGATCTTCATCGATCATCTCTTTTATGTCTTCATAGGTTTCAATCATGTTATCCAGGGAGTTATCGATGGCTTCAAGTTCCGGCTGGGGAGGCGCTTCATCGGTATCCAGATCTTCCAGAAGCCCTGCCGCATGGGCCTGAATCTGAGAAAGTATGATGAAGGTATGCCTGGGCAGCCATTCGGCGCCGATTTCTGTATTAAGTTTGACGGACAACTCAATAACCGCGCTATGCAGCTCGCACACCCGCTGCCGAATAGCGCCCATGGCTTGATCCTTGAAACAGGAGTAACTTTCCCGGAGTTCCTCCATCACATCCACGATATAGAAGGCAATTGCATTCCACTCCATCTCTTCCAGATGAATGATCGGGGGAATGACACGTTCCACGATACGGCTAATATCATCCTCCCCCCGGAAAAGGGCGTCCCGGATAAAAGAATTGAGCACATACATGGAAACGGGGATCTTTTTCTTGATTAAGAGATCCTCTATGGGAGTCCTTTCCGGAGGAATTTGGCTGAAGTCGAGACTTTTGATATCGGGGATCTCCTTGCCGGCATACCAGAAACGGGTTTCGATTCCATAGGCCGCCGTATCAATTCGCTCGGTTTTTTCGTAAAGAAATTCTTCCAGCGACAATACGGGAAGTTCCCGCATACGCATTTCCCCATACCAGTAGGCATAGGCAATCTGCTCATAGGTGGTGGCGCCGGGGCCGAGTTTGGCAAAAGATTCATAAAAACCCCGTTCCGCCGCGAGGCGCCAGGATTCAAGATCGGCCTCATCCCACCGATCCTTACCTGTTTTTTCCAGTTCAAAGCGCCCCTCTTTCCAGTCGAGAGTCTTAACTATGAACCTGTCCCCGGGCACAAAGGCGCTTTCCCGGTAGATATTCCTCATATCCAGGGTGCGAATGGAAACTTCAGGCGGCTCCTCAAAGGGATCGGCATTGTAAGCTTCTTCGTTTTCGGTATTGTCGCGGGCCACGTACTGGGGGGCGTACTCTTCGCCGAAGATACAGTAAAAGGGATAGAAATCCTCAGGCGGCCCCTCCGAAGTGGTAAAAGGGACAGGTTCCCCCTTCCAAAAGAAGCTGTATTCATGAGGATAGAGCTCCATATTGGCAAAGGGGATACAGCGGTGGCCGGGTATAAGGATGCCGTTGAGCAGTTCGGAACGGGTGGGAGAGATTACAAAAGGGATCCCCTCAAAAAAACCCTTCCAGGAGACCCAGTGATCCTGGTCAATTTTGAACGCGGCCCTGCGGGAATCCAGGTATAAGGCAATTTCCTCCTTTAGCCGGAAATTCCGTTTGTTTCCGATGCCGCGAAGTTCCTTAAAAATATCTTCCAGACCGAAGGCGCGGCTTGATTTATCGAGAAAATCGTAAAGAGATTCTTCCTGATCAAATGTCATCATTTTCAATATGCCTTGAAAATGACCATAATGCAAGATCCGCAGAATTGAATCATATATGTGTCATAATGATACGCAAAATAGACTAAATTTCCTTACTGTGTCATTTTGATACATGGTCTTATAGAACGAAGATCATTATACCGCAAACGGAAGTTTTTTGCTTTCTAACGGTGAAATTTCGCCTTCTGTAATTCCTTGTATTATAAGGAATTACGTAATTTTTCACTTTTTACCATTATTTTTGGATACCTGGCATGCTTATTGCTTAATAATAGATGTCGTTAGGGAACAGGAAACCGGAGGCCGAAAGGCTCCGGGGGAAAGCCGGCTCGTTG
>JAIRXN010000116.1 GCA_031268245.1 Treponema sp.
GAGGCTGTTCCAAAACTTCAGTTTTTGGAACAGCTACCTTGAATTTAGTGGAAAAACCGGGCTTTTGCCGGTTTTTCCAAGAGCTTGTTCCGAAACTAACCGAGTTTTGGAACAAGCTCCAATAACTGAGGTTATTAGAGGCTGTTCCAAAACTTCAGCTTTTGAAACACGCTCATCAGTCTTGCTTTGTTCTTCTAACCACTCGCGGCCTGCGGGGCGGTTTTTTTTCGCCGGAAGCCTCAGGCGGGCGCTCCGGGCGGCTTTTTTTTACGATTATTTTCTTATTCTTTTCCCGCACATTTTTTTCCAGAACCTTGAGGGATTCGTCAAAACCCCGCAGGAATTCGGGGAGATCTTCCGCAAAGAGAATTACCGACTGGCGGTCAAAGCCCCCGGTTTCCTTGTTTTTGCTCTCCACGATGTTGAGATAGAGGTCTCCCAGCCGGTTTTCCTTGACGTTAAAGAAATAGGTTCTCTTTGGTAATGCGACTTTGGTGGAAAATATTTCACCCCGGATACCCATGTTATACTCCTTCCGCTTCTTGTACCATTTTTCGCTGCCATTCTATGAGTTCCCGCTCAAGCCGGGGATCACTGCCTTCTGCATCCGCTATGACTCTGAATACCGGTTCCGTGGCGGAACCCCGCATCCATATTGAAGCTACCGGAAAATCATCATTATTCAGAAAATAGATCTTAAGCCCGCCCCTGCCCGCTTCGCCAAAACGGGCAAGGCGCCTCTTTTCTTCCATACCACTATAGGCCGCCGCTTCCCATCCTGCAATGCCGTAGCGTCCCTTCAATTCATTTTTCTTCGCTTCCCAGTCCCGCAGGAATATCCTCTGGTACTTTTCCTTCAAAACGCCGTGATCCTTAGTCTTTACCCGGAGCTGGGCTTCCGGAGCCGCCGTTCCTGTGGTGACAAAAGCCGGAAGGCTGGCGAGAATATCCGCAAGGCTGAAGTCGTGATGGTAGAGTTCCGTCCGATCGGAAAGATTGCACCAGATTTCAAAGAGGCCCTGCCTGTTTCCGTCTCCCCGTAAAGAGAGAAGTTTTACCAGGGAGAGGATCGTGTTGAGCGGATCCCGTACCGCGGCCGGGTGGGTGATATTCCCCCCGTTGGAGCCTTCTCCCAGTATCCGTACCTTGTAACCCTGTGTACGCAGAAGGCGCGCCAGTCCTACTACATTGGCTTCTCCCACCTCGGCCCGGAAAACAGACACATCAAAGGCTTTGGCAATCCGGTCTATTCTGAGCGAAGTGGGATCGTTTACCGCCACCGCCGCCTTGTCGAGTGCGTTCCCGCTGTTGTCGTAACGGAGTTCTCCGGTATAGACCAGATGGGCCAGTTCCGCAATAAGGGCCAGCGCAAAAACTTCCTGGGCATCGAGGGCCAGCGTCTTCTCCCCGTCCCGGATCACCAGGTTTCCCCGGTCTCCGTCACAATCGGGCACATAACCCAGGACAAAGGCAGGGTCTTCGCGGCCGCATTCTTCCAGAAAAAGCCTGCATGGCTCCAGGGATTCCCCCTCGGGCACTATTTTGTGAACTATGAGGCCCGGCGTATCATTGACGGCCTTGAATCGTATCCCCAGTTGTCCAAGAAAATCCCGGTCGATGGAACAAGTTCTCGCCGAGCCGTTAAAGTCGGCGACAATGCCCAGGGGTCTCCTTTTGATCTCTTTCTTTAACTCTTCAATGACGGGATCTCCTCCGGCTACAGTACAGGTAAAATCCGTATAAGCCTTCAGGGCTTCCGTTTTCAGCGCCGCTGTCCTGTTTGAGTCTTCCCCCCGCATCTTTCCTGAGGCGATTTCAGGGTTGAGGAGGATCCCTTCTCCGGAAAACAGAGCCTCAACCGCTCCGGCAAGCCGGCCTGCAAGTGCGGCGTTTTCCGTTCCCGGAATGACTCCGCCGTCCGCAAGGCCGAATTTGATACCGTTATGCCCCACGGGGTTGTGGCTTGCCGAGATATAGATGAATCCGATGGGCCTTTCACCCTCTTTTTCCGCAAGAAGCCGGGTATAGGCCATAATTTCGGGGGCCGCGGAAACTCCCAGGAAACGCAGTTCACAGGTAAGGCTCTTCCGCATGGCTTCCGCAAGGGCAGGGCCTGTAGGCCGGGTATCAAAACCCAGAACGATGAGCGCCTTGGCGTTTTGGTTTTTCTCTTCAAGATATGCCTCAAATACCCGCGCCGCAGCCGCCGCAACAAGGAGATACGGCCCGGAAACTTCAGGTTTCCTGCTTTCCTCATCCCCGGCCTCCGCAAAAACCCCGCGCCAGCCGGATGCGGAAAGAATCATCGTATCCAAAACTTTTAGCGCTTCTTCAACGCGTATGTTTTTTTTCATATACAGGTTACAGTATACCCGCAAAAGAGCTCCGCTTACCAGAGGAATCAGGGCAACGCCCGGCATGAGCCGGATCTTCGCTATAAGTCCTATTAATCATATAGTTAAAATATGAATTGACTTTGATAATAAAGATGCGTATTATTGTGTGGAAAGGCTTACACTTCTTGTAAGATTTTGGCTTTTATTCAATAATAAGGTAAGAGAAGATGGAGAAAAAAATGTCCGAAAAACGGATTTATGTTGATTATAATGCGACCACACCCCTCAATCCTGAGGTAAAAGCCTCAATGATTGAAGACCTCGATACCTATGGGAACGCTTCCAGCATGCACGCCTCAGGCCGCTATGCACATGCGCGGGTGGAGGAAGCGCGGCGCGCGGTAGGCAAATTGCTTGGCGTCTATGCCGGCGGAAACCTCAAAGACGCTTCCGGGACGGTAATATTCACCTCGGGAGGGTCGGAGTCGAATAATACGGTGTTCCGCACCATGGAACGGCTGGCCGCGGACAAAAACGGAGCGGCCTTTAAGGAAGGGCGGAATGAGTTTATCACCACCACTATAGAGCATCCCTGCGTGCTTAATTCAGGTAAGGATGCCGAAAGCCTGGGCTTCAAGATTCATTTTATTCCGGTGGATCAATTCGGCAAACTCGATATGAATGCGTTTCAGGCCGCCCTTGGCCCCAAAACCCTCTTTGTGTCGGTGATGATGGCTAATAACGAGATTGGCACCATCGAAGACCTCAAGGAGATTGCCCGGCTGGTCAAGGCTGCCGGAGCATGGATACATACCGATGCCGTACAGGCGGTAGGCAAAATACCGGTGAATGTCCGGGATTTAGGGATCGACTATTTGACCATGTCGGCCCACAAGATCTACGGGCCCAAAGGTGTCGGCGCACTGTATGTCAGGAAAGGAGCGCCCATTTCTCCCCTTATCCACGGAGGGCATCAGGAAGACGGAATCCGGGCGGGTACCTACAACAATCTGGGAATTCTGGGTTTCGGCAAGGCTGCGGAAATAGCGCTGAGAGAGGTAGACGCCTACGGCGCAAGGCTCCGTCCCCTCCGTAACCGGCTTCGGGACGGTCTTCTGGAAAAGATTCCCAACATCAAGATAAACGGACACCCTGTGGATGTACTTCCCAACACCCTGAATGTTTCTTTTCCCGGTGCGGAAGGGGAGGCGATACTCCTCTCCATGGATCTGGCGGGGATCGAAGCCTCCACGGGTTCGGCCTGCGCTTCGGGAAGCCTTGACCCGTCCCACGTTCTGCTGGCTATCGGCGCGGGCCCTGAACTGGCTCACGGCTCGATCCGTTTCAGCCTGGGTTGGGGAATTTCGGAAGAAGATGTAGATTATATTCTCGAAAGCCTGCCGCCCATCATAGAGAAACTACGGGCCATGTCAACGCTCAGCGCGTGACTTTTACAGGAGAGTTATTATGCTTATGAAGGACTGGTTATATTCAGATACGGTAAAAGACCACTTTACCAATCCCAGGAATGTCATATTCGGGGATGAGTCGGTCTTTCCCTACAATGCCAAGGGGCTGACGGGGAATATTAAATGCGGGGATCAGATGCTGATGCTCCTCAAAATTGATGAAGATGTTATCAGCGATGTACGCTGGAAGACCTACGGCTGCGCCAGCGCCATCGCTTCCACGAGTATGCTCTCGGAAACGATTAAGGGCATGAATATCCGGGACGCATACAATATCAAGCCTGAGGATCTGGTACGGAAACTGGGCGGCCTCCCCGAAAACAAGATTCACTGTTCCGTGCTGGGAGACAAGGCGCTCCGGGCGGCGATTGACGACTATCTTTCCAAAACAGGCCGGGAAGGGATGTTGAAAGAAGCCGCTACGGAGATCTGCGCCTGCCTTTCAATTACCGACAAGGATATTGAACACGCATACCAAAACGGAGCCCGCACGTGGGAGGATCTTCAGGCGGCCACCAAGATAGGCACCGGCTGCGGGCAGTGCAAGGAAAAAGCCCTGGATCTTCTCCACAGTCTGAATCACATCTATGGTGGCTGAGGAACTGCCTTAACCCGTTTTTAAGCAGATCCTAGCCCTATTTGTATTCGCTCAGATCAGCCGGCTTGAGCAGGACGGGTGAACCGTCCGTCCGCTGGACGGTCAGATAGTCTCCCTGGAAAATCACCGAGGCAAAGGGATTTACCGTTA
>JAIRXN010000132.1 GCA_031268245.1 Treponema sp.
TGGGAACCGGCGGCATACATGGCCCGGAAGGGAATGTGTCCGCCTGTCTTCCAGGAAACGGAAGATCCGGTAATGTCCGCCACGGTAAAATCAAAGGTCTGGCCCGCAATTTCAATCCCCGGATCGAGGACTTCGAGATCCTTCATGGACGCACCGAGGACGCCGAAGTCCAGCACGGCGCAGCGGCGTTTCCCGGATTTCCGCTTCGGCGCTTCGGTTCCCAGCGCGGTATGGCCCGGATTTTCTATCCCGCTTACCAGCTTGTCCCGGACTTCCACGATCTCGCCGTACAGAGTAAAGGCATCGTGACGGAATCCTTCGATGGGTTTTGCCGCGGAGGAATCATAGCCGAAGAAGATCCCTTCCCCCATTCTTATTTCCGTAACAAGATCCCGAAGGGCTCCCGGTTCAATTAAGGGCCAGCACACCGTACCCCCAACTGAAACAAGAGGCTTAGCCGTTCCGCAGGGAATCCGGCGGGCGCAGCGGCTTAAAGCCTCAATGCTTTCAACATCGGGCATCTTTCCGGAAAGACAGGCGAAATTTACCGAAAGACCCGCGAAGGGAACTTCAGGATACCTTGCGGCCGTTGCGGGAATGTCCTCAAGATAAAACCCGTCCCGCAAATCTCCCAGCTCCGCAATCAGCACGGTTTGCGGCTTCAAATTTTCAGGCAGCCCCGCGACGGCTTCAATCAGCGCCTCATCGGAAACAAAAACCCTGTCGGGCCGGGAGGATTCCGGAAGGGAGGGAATGGCAAGAATATCGGCAAGCCGCGTCTTGATCAGAGACTTCGACAGTTTTCCTGCCAGATCCTGAGGAAGGGAATCGAAACAGGCCATGTTTGAGTCCGCAATGGAACGGACTCCCGCTTCGTAAAGCAGGGCTATAATGCGGGTATCGCTCAGGCAGAATTTGGTTACCACGGAAAGATCGATAGACTGTCTTTCGCAGCATTTCCGCACCTTTTCAAGGTTTTCAAGAAAGGCTTCGGCTTTTATTTCAATGTAAGCCATAATCCCCGCCCGCCCTCAAATCCGGGCATGAAAACGTTCCTCAAGCACATCATCGAAGGTAAAGACCCCGTTTCGCCTTACGCCGCTTCCCGCAAGCCATTCGGCGCAGATGAGAGCCCCGGCTGCAAGACCTTCCCTGTTGCGGGCGCTATGCCTTATTTCGATACTGTCCGCGGAGGAATCAAAGATAAGGGAATGTTCTCCCGGTACGGCTCCCAGCCGCAGGCTTGCAAAGTGTAATTCTTCGGGCCGGGGGGCTCTGTCCAGCATGTTCCACACCGGTTTTGTTTTCCGCTTCATCCGTTTAAGGATTCCTTCAACCAGAGTCTTTGCAGTGCCGGAAGGACTGTCAAGCTTCTTGTTGTGGTGGGATTCAAAGCCGCCCGGATCGTATTCGGGGAAAGAGTCCATCAATTCGGCCGCATGCCAGCAGATCCGGTAAAAGAGATTCACGCCCAGGGAAAAGTTGGAAGCCCACAGAAGGCTGCTCCCCGCATTGACCACCGCCGCGCTTAGCTCCGTAAGCTCCTGGTACCAGCCGGTAGTCCCGGCAACGACGGGAATTCTACGTTCCGCAAGGGCAAGAATGTTTGCCGCGGCGGTATCGGGCCGGGTAAACTCAACGGCGCAGTCTATAGTGAGTTCAATTCCGTCAAGGCCGGCAATGTTTTTGACAAGAACGGCGCCGGAAGCGGTTTTATCCGATTCCGCACACGGATCAACCGCGGCGGCAAGTGTATGTCCCCGCCCGGAGGCAAGGGTCTCGATCATCCTTCCCATCTTTCCGTACCCGACAATGGCAATATTCATATTATCCTCTCTTCAAAAAAATCGTTATGCAGGGCCCGCACAACCCCAGCGGCTTCACCGTCATTCACAATAAAGCTGATATTCACCTTGCTGGCCCCCTGGCTGACCATCTGCACCTGCACCCCCAGAATTTCGCAGGTTCTGAAAGCGCGGGCGAGAATCTCGCTGGAACGGCGTACATCGCCAATAACCGTAACAATGGCCTTGCCGGCCTTCGCTTCGATACTCGCAATCCTGGAAAGATCCTTTTTCAGCGCGGTAAGGTTATGCACCGCATCCAGGGTTACGGAAATCGAAACCTCGCTCGTGGCAACCATGTCTACCGAAATCCCCTGACGGGAAAAGGCCGCAAAAACCTGTTCAAGAAAACCGTGCTGACCGACCATTCTGGTAGAAACAATGTCTATCAACGTTACATTTTTCCGGGAAGTAATCGCCTGAATGGGACTGGTCTTCCTGTCAATGGCAGGCGCAATACGGGTACCGGGCGCAGAAATATTGTAGGAATTTTTAACCAGTACCGGAGTGCCGGTCTTTATACAGGGCTGCATGGCCCTGGGGTGCAGAACCTGTGCGCCGAAGTAGGCCAGTTCCGAAGCCTCCTCGTATGTTACCTGCTCAACAAGTTTGGCATGCTTGACGATCCTGGGATCGGCGGTGAGGATTCCGTCGACATCTTTCCAGACCTGCGCCTCATCGGCCCCGCAGGCCGCGGCAATCAGCGTGGCGGAAAGATCGGAACCTCCGCGGCCGAGGGTGGTAATGTTCCCGCTTGAATCCTTGGCAATAAAACCCGTTACCACAGGCAGTATGCCTTTTTCCGTGAGGGGCGTCAGAGCTTCCGGAATGAGTCGCCAGCATTCATCATCAAGTTCCGCGCCGCCGAAAGACGAATCGGATACAAAACCCGCTTCCCATGCATCCATCGCCAGGGCCTTTATATCAATTGAATTAAGATACGCCGCCGCAATCCGTACCGAAAGCCGCTCCCCAAAGGATACAAGATAATCCCTGGTACGCCCGGTAAGTTCCCGGATAAGCTTGATCCCCGTAAGAAGACTCTGTAGTTCTTCCAGAAGAGACCAAATGTCTTCCCGGACCGCGGCGGGAAGGGACAGTTCCTCAATGGTAGCAAGATGGAGACTTTCGATCTTGTCCGTCGAAATATCGCCCTGCCTGAGCGCCTCATCCGCCGCTTCCAAAAGGCGGTCGGTAGTATCTCCCATGGCGGAAAGAACCAGCACCGGTTTGCGGGCCAGGTGAGCCCCTACAATACCCGCTACATGCCTTATCCGTTCCGCATTCGCCACGGAACTGCCGCCGAATTTCATAACAATCATGTGTCTCTCCGGGCCCCGGGGCTCAAGAAAATTGTTTTACCGCCGTCATGGCGGCTTTGCCATGCTGCCCATCATAGCAGGAAGAGAACGGAAACATAAGAGGACACGCGCTACCGTTTCAGGCCCGTCTGTGCTACACTCGTTTCATGCAGCCGCGTTCTCTGGCAATCTATAAAAACCGCCCTGTGCTGGTAACCGAAACAGATGAGAAGATCCGCATTACGACACAGAAGGGGGAAGATCTCCGCGTGCGTCCCAAGGATCTGCAGCTTCTCCATCCCGGGCCCGCGAGCCTTTCGGAACTTGAAACCCTGCCTAAGGGGGATCTCAAGGGCGCATGGGAACTTCTTAAAACCGAAGCTTCTTTTACACTGAAAGAGATGGCGGAACTGGCCTTTGATGAATGGAGCCCCTGTTCGGCATGGGCGGCCTGGCTTAGCCTTCAGGAAGGTCTCTATTTTAAGGGGACTGCCGATGCAGTCTGCTGCTGTTCCGCCGGGGAAATTGAAAAGAAAGAAGAGCTAAAAAAACGTGAAGAACTGGAGGCCGGAGAGCGTGAGTCCTTCATCAACACGCTTAAGGAGTCTCTCAAAAACAAGAAGCCTCTTCCCGCCGCGATTGACAGGAAAACAGCGGAACGGCAGCTTGCCGATGTGGAAGCGCTGGCGCTGGGTAAAAGTGAAAAGAGCCGGACGCTGAAAGAACTGGGCCGGGAAGAGAATCCCGAATGGGCTCACGAAGTCCTCCTCGCCTCGGGCCTCTGGACTCCTTTTGTGAATCCCTATCCCGCACGCATGGGCCTGGACCTGCTTTCCCCGGCCGCCGTTCCGCCGCCCGTCCCCGAAGAAGAACGGATCGATCTCTCCGCTCTTCCCGCCTGGGCTGTTGACAATTCCTGGAGCGACGATCCCGATGATGCGCTTTCCTGGGATTTTTCCGGGACAAAAAAGATCCTCTGGGTGCATGTTGCCGATCCTGCCGCCTCCATCGGCCCCGAAGATCCTGCCGAAAGGGAGGCCCGTTCCCGCGGTTCCACACTCTACCTGCCCGAGGGAGTGTACCGCATGCTGGCAGAGGAAATTCTTCCCGTCTATGCGCTGGGACTACAGAAAATCTCCCCCGCCCTGACCTTCAAAATGACACTGGGGGAAGAGGGAGGCATTGAAGAAACAGAGATCTTCCCTTCCCTGGTGAAGGTAAAACGCATTAACTATGCGGAAGCCGATAGCCTTGCCGCAGAAGACGAAAACTGGACGGCCCTCTTCCGCTGGGCGGGACAAAACGAAGAACGCCGCCTTGACACCGGAGCGGTACTCATAGACTTCCCCGAAGTTCACATCCATGCAGACATACCGGACAAAAAAGTTTCTATTGAATCCATTCCTCCCCAACGTTCCGCGGAAGTAATCCGGGAGTGCATGATACTTGCCGGAGAAGGAGCGGCGGCCTGGGCCCTGCGGCGGCAGATCCCCTTCCCCTATATCGGACAGGAAGAAGGCGGAGAATTCCCCCGCAAACGCCTGGAAGGTCTTGCAGGAGCCTTTCAGATCCGCCGCCTCATGCGGCCCCGCAGCATCTCTACCAAACCCCAGGTTCACTGGGGCCTGGGACTGGATCACTACAGCCAGGTAACCAGCCCCCTCCGCCGCTACACCGACCTTGCCGCCCACCAGCAGATCCGGGCCTTTCTCCGGAAAGAGCCGCCCCTGACCGAAGAAGAACTGAGCCGCCACCTTGCCGAAGCGGAGATCTCCGCACAGGCAGCCGCCAAAACGGAACGGGCCTCCAGACTCTACTGGACAGCAGTATATCTGTCGGAACAAACCGGCTCCTCCTGGGAGGGAATTGCCCTGGAAAAGAAAAGCGGCCCCGGTTCCCACTGGCCGGTTTATATCCCCGCCCTGGGCCTTGAAACTTCATGCGCCCTCAACAGGGATACCGAACCCAACGAAATTCTTACATTAAAACTCAGCCAGGTTCGCATCAGCAGCGCAAAGATTGTCTTTATTCAGGAATAAACAACCTCGCCCAGGCTAAACTTGCCCCGCAAATAAAAAGAAAATTTTAACCACAAAGGACGCGAAGGACACAAAGGGGAAGAGGAAAGGTCTTATCCGTTCGTGTTTGTTCGTGCCGTTCGTGGTAAATTCTTCCGGTTATGTAACCCTTCCCTCAGTATCGTCCTTAGTCTTCTTTATCTGCATCCGCATCCTCACCATAAAGAACACGGAGGCCGCCGCGAGCAGGGCAAAGGCCGCAAGGAAGAGAGAGGCTCCCTTCATGCCTGTATCCTGATCCGCCGCCAATGCTGCGGGGACAGGGCCCGCCTCACCGCGGAGTGAGACAGCCGCAAGGTTTTCGCCCGCGGTTTCACCGTTTCCGGCACGGGTTTTTCCCGGCTGTTCAATGCCATTGA
>JAIRXN010000173.1 GCA_031268245.1 Treponema sp.
CCGAGATTGAATACAAAGAAAAACAGGGCATTGATAACAAGTGGACTATACGGTAAGGGCTTGAAAAGTATCACGAATGGATTCAGCTTATATCGTGCGGAATTTTTTTGAAGTGCGAATTTTATGCTGAAAAAACTTCGTAAGGAGTCAGGCAGCCTAAAACTTTGCGAGGCCGAGTGTTGATTCGCAGGCCTGGGTTTGCCTCGGCCTGTCCAGCTTCCAGTACGTTAACCATATCCCTTAACTCGTCGTCCTATACCCTCTTTGGCGGCGAACACTAACCGGGTTTTGCAAGAAGCTCAACCATGTGTACTTTAATCTGGCGGGGTAGGGGAGCGGGGATATTTTGTCTCACGAGTACATATGTATCCCGGAGAAATAGCCGGTATCTCCCTGCCGGGGGACGGTCGTGATCTCAAGTGGGATACTTTACTTGACAACTATGCGAATTGAATAGTAAAGTAACCTAACTTAGATAAAGGTTTTGAGATAAGTACTTTGTTAGGAAACATAAGAAAGGTCTTACAAACAGGGAGATCAGATAACTCTATTAAAGGAGCCGCAGCATGAAAAATTTTACATACTTCGCGCCTACCGAAATATTTTTTGGCTGGGGCTGTCTGAGCCAAATCGGCGATATTGCCGCCCGGTACAGCAAAAAAGCCCTGGTAGTTACCGGCCATTCATCCCCGTCCGGGGCGGCCCTGTACGGCAGGGTAAGGGAATACCTCGCCGGGGCCGGGGTCGAAGCCGCTCATTTCGACGGCGTCATCCCGAACCCGACTACCGGTGTCGTCAGCGCCGGCGCTCGCATGGCGAAGGATTTCGGCGCCCGGCTTGTAATAGGGCTCGGCGGCGGTTCCTCAATGGATGCCGCAAAAGCAATAGCCGTCGAGGCAACCCATCCCGGTACGGCCTGGGATTATCTGCATTACACCTCCGGCCCCACCGAAAAAACGCTGCCTATTATAGCCGTCGGAACCACGGCGGGAACAGGAAGCCAGACAACTCCCTGCGCGGTTATAACCAATCCTGAAAAAAAGGACAAATCCGCCATCTGGCACCGGAACATCTTCCCCAGAGCGGCGATTGTCGATCCTGAACTGACGGTTACTATGCCGAAGGATGTTACCGCTCAGACAGGGTTTGACGCCTTTTGTCATAATTTTGAAAGTTATATCTCGGTTGGAACCAATCCCCTGGTAGAAACGATCGCGCTCGAAGGCATAAGAATTATCGTGGAAAATCTGCCGAAAGTTCTCTCCGACGGAGGGGACGCCGGGGCGCGATCCCGCATGGCCTGGGCCGATACCCTTGGCGGTATGGCTATCGCCTCCGGCGGCGTAACCCTGCCCCACGGGCTTGGCATGCAAATTGGCGGTTTTTGCCCCCATGTAAGTCACGGCCAGTCCCTGGCTGTTTTCTACCCTGAATTTACCCGTTTTACCCGGCCGCAGGCGGTACAGAAATTTGCGGTTCTTGGCAGAATAGCGGATGCCGCCCTGTTACATGAAAATGACGAAAAAGCTGCGGAAGCCGGCTGTAACGCAATCGACGGTTTCTTACAAAAAATCGGTCTGTGGATAGACTTTAAGTCCCTCAATGTTTCCAAAGAAGAAATACGAATCATCGCCGATCATGGGCAGGTTCTGGGGGATTATAAGAACAATCCCAGAATTGCCTCTATCGAAGAGATGTACAGTATGTTGATGCGCTGTTACGAGCGGTAAGGTACGTTGTGTCCCTTGTTGATGTTTACCGCACAATCAATACGTTACGATCACCGCATGAAGTACCAGCGGTTCTTTCCCGGTGTTTTTGATGCTGTGGGAGGCGCCGTTGCCGGTGACGATGGCATCTCCTGCGGACACGGGCCTTTCCGTGCCGTTATCGTTCACCATTCCCTTTCCCGCAAGGATCAGGAAATACTCAGTCTCGCCGTTATGCTGATGGTAGCCGATAGAAGCGCCGGGCGGCAGGCTAATTTCGGAAAGCATGCGGATGTTTTTCTCATTTTCGCAGTCCACAAGGTGGGTAAAAGAAGCAATCCCCTCCCCACCCCTCATTTTTTCCTTCTGTTCCTTCTTCATGTCCTCTCTGGCGATAATCATGGAAGCCTCCTGCAATTTTGAAAAATCGAGGCTGTTTCAAAACTCTTTTCGAAACCGGCTCAATTCCTTTCCCCATTCTATTAAAAAAATAGAAAATAGAGTAGTATTGGAACATGAATGGATTGGAAAACCGTTCCTTTAGACCTGCAAAACCGTATCTCTCAGGTTCTTTCCCGCGAAGGGAAGCGCCGGCCTGGGCATTCATCATCCTTGCGATCCTTGCCGGATGCATGGCTTTGCTGCTCTGCGCTGGTACCGTTTACGGACTCCTCCGGGACCCCCAGTCGGGCCCTCTGTTCAGTCTTGGCGCCCCCGAAGCCGCCCTGCCCGCGCCGGAAAACGCTGCCCGCGGCAGGACTCCTTCCGAAGCCTGGGGCATGGATGCAGAAGGCCGCTATCCGGAGGGAGTTTTTACGGGGATCGGGCGTCTGCGCATAAGCCTGGAGCCCGAGCCCGCCGCGGCGGTACTTTCGGTGGTGTTCCCCTATCCCGCGGGCGACAGGGCTTTTTCCGAGGAACTGGCCGCCCGCCTGCCGGAGCTCAGACAGATTACCGGCGGCTATTTCAAAGGTTTTTCGGCGGATGAACTCCGCAGGGCCGATGAAGCCTCCCTAAAAACCGGAATTCTCGCCCGCTACAACCAGCTTCTCAGGCTGGGAAAAATCGAGGCGATCTACTTCAACGACTTTGTGATACTCGATTGAGCTTGTTCCGAAATTAACCTGAGTTTTGGAAGTTGAAACCATTTACCCCAAACAGTGTCCAAATATAGACGCAAGGCCGGGAAAGCGGGTATAGTAAAAGTGTAAACGTTTTTACTGAGGAGCCGCTTATGGGGAAAATATCTTCCAATGCTGCCCAGGTAGTCATCGCAATCATACCCCTGGCGGGAGTCGTGATGAGCGCCCTGGTTGTTTTCTTCTACATCCTGTGGAGCCACCGGCGGAAAACCCTGCTCATCAAGGCAGGACACTATACCCGGCCGGATTTTGACATTCTTGTCTTCAGCCTGCTTGCCGGCTTGTTACTTACCAGCGTGGGACTTGCCCTGACCATTTTTTTGGCCATCGTTGCGGAGGGGGCTTCCTACGGGCTTCTCGGCGGGCTCATTCCCCTTTCCATGGGGGCCGGCCTGTTGGTGTTTTATGGAATCAGGAGTCATTCCATCAGGGCTCACACGGGTAATGGAGCCACATGACACAGGGAGACGATGCGGATGAGCAGCTCCTTGTCGGCAGGATTGTCTCGGGGCAGAAAGAGCTTTTCGGTTACCTTGTCGGCCGCCATGAACAGGCTGTTTTCAGTATGGGGATGGGCTTTTTCCGTAACAGGGACGATGCATCAGATTTTACCCAGGACGTGTTCCTCAAGGTGTATCGGAATCTCCCCCGCTTTGAAGGACGTTCACGTTTTTCGACCTGGTTATATAAAATTGCCTACAACACGGCGGTCAACGGGATTAACCGCCGCAAAGAGTACCTGAGCCTGGCCGAAGAGGAGCGTGAAGCACAGGATGAAACGCCGGAATCGGCGCTTATCCGCAAGGCCGCCCGGGAATCGGTACTGGAAGCCCTGAAAGATCTGCCGGAACGCTACCGGATCTGTGTGGATCTTTTCTTTTTCTATGATCGTTCCTATCAGGAGATTGAGGGGATCACCGGTTTTCCGGTGAATACGATTAAATCCCATGTGTTCAGGGCGAAGAAGCTGCTTAGGGAAAAGTTGAAGGAAATCGGAACTATAGAGGGATAAGGGTGAGAATATGAGATGCGACGACATATTGGATAAGGTTTACGGGTACAGCGGGGAAGGGGAGATGCCCTTCATGTTGCAGCTTAGGATCCGCTTCCATCTGTTTTTCTGCCCTCAGTGCGCCCAGGAAATTGAGCGCTTTGAACTTGCCCGGGAATCCCTGAAGAAGGACTTCTTTTATGCGGCTCCCGGGCTTGAAGAAGCTGTCATGGCCCGCATTGCCGGGGAAGCCGGCGAAGGGGATCCCGTGCGGGATAATCCCGGCGGAATCAGTACAAGGGCCTGGAGTCTCACGGGAATTCTGATCTTTATATCTCTGGCAAGCTCCTTTTTGGGCCTCAATTTTGCTGAAGTAGCCGCGGCCGGGGGAATATCTTTCCTTCTGCCCATCGGAATTACCATTGGAGTGGTGATAACCTGTTACGGCGCCTTCTTTATAGGCAGCCATTTGAAGGAATTTTCCGAACGTTTCGGTTTGCATTAGGCACGGAACGAATTAGTGCCTGTCCATAAAGCCGGTTACCTCTGAAACTTCGTTTCGTTCCGGACAGATTTCTTAAACATTGACATCTTTTCGTACTCGTTTTAAGCTAATCTTATGAATATTTCCACTTATACCGTAAAACCGAAGCTTCCTCCGGCCTTAAAACCCCTGGAAGAAATAGCCAGGAATCTCTGGCTTTCATGGAATTATGACGCGGTTCAGCTTTTTATTAGACTGGACTATGACGCCTGGATGCAGTCGCGGCAGAGCCCTGTCAGGACTCTCGGTATGGCAAATCCTGCACGGCTTGTCCAGGTGGCCAAGGATGACTCCTATCTGGCCGCGCTAAAGGAAGTGTATGACCGTTTCCTGAGGTATAAGAAGGGCGATACCTGGTACCGGGGCAGCAGGAAGGAAGTGGTGGCCTACTTCTCCATGGAGTACGGCATGGACGTGAGCCTTTCCATCTATTCAGGGGGCCTGGGTATCCTTTCGGGCGACCACATGAAGACTTCTTCCGATATGGGGCTCCCCCTGGTGGGTATAGGGCTCCTCTATCGGCAGGGTTACTTTACCCAGGTGCTCAATGCCGACGGTTTCCAGCAGGAAAGTTATCCGGAAAACGACTGGTATAACATGCCGGTAGAACGGAAAATCGGCAAGGACGGCCAGCCCCTCAAGATCACCGTGGATCTTGCGGGACGTCAGGCAGTAGCTCAGATCTGGGAAGTAAAGGTCGGCCGTTCTTCCCTGTTCCTTTTGGATACCAATATTGAAGAAAACGAAGCGGATATACGGAATGTTACCTCCGCCCTCTACGGCGGGGATAAGGAAACCCGGATCAGGCAGGAGATTCTCCTCGGTATCGGTGGTATTCGGGCTCTCCGGGCTCTGGGTATCAATCCGGCCGCTACCCACATGAACGAAGGCCATGCCGCATTCCTGGGCCTGGAGAGGATACGGGAGATCATGGTTGAAAAGGGCTTCAGCTTCTGGGAAGCTTATGAGGCGCTCTGGCCCACCAATATTTTCACTACACACACCCCGGTCCCGGCGGGAAATGAACGTTTTGACGTTACCCTGCTTGAAAAATACTTCAAAATCTGGCCCCAGATTCTGGGGATCTCCTGGAAAGATTTTTTGGCCCTGGGCCGGGAACGTCCCAATGATGACCGGGAAAACTTCTGCATGACCGTGCTGGCTCTGAAGCTTGCGGCCTATGCCAACGGCGTGGCCCGGCTCCACGGGGTAGTTTCCCGCGAGATGTGGAAAGACCTCTGGCCGGGCCTCCCCCTCGATGAGGTGCCTATCCGGCATGTGACTAACGGCGTACACCCCCGTACCTGGATTTCCAGTGGCATGCTGGATCTTCTTGACCGTTACTTTGGCCCTCATTTTCTCGATCAGCCGACGGATCTCAAGATCTGGAATCGTATGGACAGGATAAGTGATGAGGAACTCTGGCGTACCCATGAAAGGCGGCGTGAACGCCTCGTGGCCTTTGCGCGGGACCGGATCCGGGAACAGTACAAGCGTACCGGCGCGGTGGAACGGCGCATGCGTCAGGCGGAAGACGCCCTCTCTCCCTATGCCCTTACCCTCTGTTTTGCCCGGCGTTTTGCTACCTACAAACGCGGCAACCTGCTGCTTCGCGATCCGGAACGGCTTCTCCGCCTGATTCGGGACAATGACCGGCCTGTGCAGCTCATCTTCGCCGGAAAGGCCCATCCCCACGATCTTCCCGGCAAGGAACTGATCCGGGAGATCATTCATTTTGCAGAAAAGTATGATGTTACCAGCCGTATCGTTTTCATCGAAAACTACGATATGACCGTGGCCCGCTACCTTACTTCGGGCGGGGATGTGTGGCTTAATACCCCCCGGCGGCCCATGGAAGCTTCCGGCACCAGCGGCATGAAGGCTGCCATGAACGGTGTCCTTAACTGTTCGATTCTGGACGGCTGGTGGGACGAAGCCTACGATCCGGAACTCGGCTGGGCCATAGGCCAGGGGGAACAGTACAACGACGATATCCTTCAGGATGATATTGAAAGCAAGGCCCTCTACGATATCCTGGAACGGGATCTGATTCCCCTCTTCTATCAGCGGGGCCGTGACGGCCTGCCCCGTGAGTGGATCAAGCTGATGAAGACCTGTATGAGCACCATCGGCCAGTCCATGTCCAGCCACCGGATGCTCATGGATTATTCCAACAACTATTACTTCCCGGCCCTCAAGAATTACCGGCGTATTATCAAAGATGAATACGCGGAGTCCAAATCTCTTGCGGACTATTTCAGCCGCCTCAAGGAGGCTTGGGACGGGATCAAGATAGAAAGGCTCGACAGCAACTCCAAACCGGTCATGCAGAGGGGAGACCCTCTTACCGTTACCGCGTACATCGATCTGGGGCCGCTTCACCCGGAGGATCTGTTGGTAGAACTCTATTACGGGTCTGTTTCCAACCAGGGCAGAGAGATCAGGAATGCCCACCGGGCGGAGATGAAACATACGGGAGTCGATGGAACGAATAATATCTACCAGATCAGGGTAGAATGCCTGGACACGGGCATGCAGGGCCATACGGTGCGTATCCTGCCGAAACATCCGGCTCTGGTGCATCCCTACAGGACGGGCTTTATCAAGTGGGCATAGAGAAGCACAGACATGCAGTATTTCCTGTACGGCCCGAAGAGTCGTACAGGTATCTTGATACTATTACAGCCTTTTTCACGGTCATATTAGTAGTGAGTAATGTGGCCTCCTCGGCAAAAATCGTAGATCTGGGTTTTTCTATCTTTGGCATACCCATGGCCTTTGACGGAGGAACCCTGCTTTTCCCCCTTTCCTATGTGTTCGGCGACATACTCACCGAAGTCTACGGTTTCCGCGCTTCCCGCCGGGTAATCTGGACAGGTTTTGCAGCGCTGATCCTCTCCTCCGCAATATTCTTCCTGCTTCGCCGTCTTCCCGCTTCTGCGGACTGGGAAGCCTATGCAGGGACTGCCGCTTACGATGCAATCCTGGGAGGCATGAGCACCGGAGGCATTGCCCTGGCAAGCCTTCTGGGGTACTGGGCCGGAGAATTTTCCAATTCCGTGGTTTTATCGCGGGTGAAGGTAGCCATGAAAGGCCGTTTCCTCTGGGTGAGAACCATCGGATCTACGCTGGTTGGGGAATTTCTTGACAGCCTTATCTTTGTCCTTGCGGCAAGCATTGCCGGAGTCTTCGGCTGGACACTTTTCGCAAGCCTTCTCTTAACCAACTACTTCCTCAAGTGCTTCATCGAAGTGCTCATGACCCCGCTTACCTATGCTGTAATATACGCCCTCAAGAAAGCCGAAGGCGCTGATGTCTACGATACGGGAATCCGTTACAGCCCCTTTGCCTCAAGTCTGCGCAGGGAAGCTTAGTTGTTGGACTAATTGCCTTACAAAAAACAAAGACCCAGGGAAAAATATCCATAATTATAAAAATTTTGATTGACAAACCAAGGAATTAATGTATATTCTAAATTTAGATACTAAATTAATTATAGTTAAGGAGAATATACAATGAAAATCCACAAGAGAAATGACGCCCTTATTCTTTTCGTCCTGTTCCTTGGTCTTGCCTTATCCGCCTGTTCGGAAAACAGGGACAGCAGTCCAGCCGCGGCGGCCCCTTCAGCCGGGCCTGCCCGGATCCTTGCCGAAGTACCCCACCCAACCAAGGATCCCTATGGCACGTATGATCCGCCCATAACGGTAAAGGTGGTTCATACGTCCAACGACCAGGCTTTCTGGTTCCCCCAGGGAGATTCTATCGACAGCAACATTTATACCCGGCGTTATGAAAGGGATCTGGGGATCAAATACGAATTCCTCTGGACCAGTCCCGGTTCTCAGTCGGCGGAAAAATTCAACCTG
>JAIRXN010000032.1 GCA_031268245.1 Treponema sp.
TTGGCCGCGAAATGTTTTAGTCCGGCCCCTATGTTTTTGGATTGAAGTCCGTTAATATAGGCGGCGGCCATCTTTCCCGCCAGATAGGGATCTTCACTATAGTATTCGAAATTCCTACCACAGAGAGGAGTCCGCTTGATATTTATGGCCGGGCCCAGAAGTATAGGCAGGGTTTCGGTATGGCATTCTTCGGCCAGGAGTTCTCCGAGATGGAACATCAGGCTTGTGTCCCAGGAAGCTGCCAGAGCGCAGCCTCCGGGGAAACAGACAGCCGGTATAGACACGTAACCTGTTACCGAATACTGGGCATTTTCATCCTCCCGCCTTAGACCATTTGGGCCGTCGTGCATCTTGAGATACGGGATATGGAGGCGTTCAATGGGTTTGGTATCCGCGTTATTTAAACCGGAACAGAGTAAGGCTTTTTCTCGCAGGGTCATTTGAGCTACCAGATTATGAATGCTTTCTTTATCCATAGTAATCACCTTAATTTAATTAAGTATTTACAAAAGTATTTGCCAAAGTCATTATAATATGACCTTTATCAGATTGTCAACAATTTTTTTACAAAATTTTGGGGTAGGGGAAGTCTTGCCGAAGGCAGGACTGGACTGCAGGGGGGCGGTGTTGAGGGTAAAACCTGCCTATAGAGGCCCGGAAAAAGCCCCCCTCCGCTTGAGAACCGTATAAAAACGGATTAGGATGAGCCATGGCGGAAACGGGGCGGCTCTATCATGGTTTTATCATTCACAGCTATGCAGATCTCCGCAGGAACAGGCTCTACATACTCGGCAGGCTTGCGGACGGGCATTCATTTGCGGTATCCGTGTCCCGCTGGCGGCCTTATATTCACATCTACGAAAGCGACAGGGAAAGAGTTTCCCTGCTTTTGCGGCAGTTTTATTTTCACGCCCCGGACTCGGATCTGGAAGACTTTTTTGGAAAAGAGACTCTGTTCCGTCTCGAGTTTGCCCGTTATGCCGAGCGTTCCCGGGCGGCAAAACTGATCGGAGAAGCCGGCATTCCCAGTCCTGACGGCGATGCAAAGCCTCAGGATCTCTACCTTTCGGAACGGCATATCCGGGGGCCCGTGGAGATCCGCGGCGAAAGCCGGCCGGGCCGGCGCATTGATTTTGTGTTTGCCGATCCTGAACTCAGTCCTGCCGATTTTGGAACGAGGTTTTGGCCTCTGCGGATAGCATCCATCGACATTGAGACCGATACTAAAACCAATGCTGTCAGGGCCGTAGGTGTTGCGTGGACGGACAGCCTCCTCCGTCCCGCAGGAACGCGCGGCGGAACTGCCGGAACCGAAGGCCGTCTTGTCAGAGTGCTGAGTCCCGTATCTCCGGCGCACAGGGAAAATTCAAAAGGTCTGGTCTTTCATCCTGATGAACGATCCCTGCTTGCCGCTTTTTTGGATGATATTCGCAGTATAGATCCTGATGTACTTACAGGCTGGAATTTTCTGGAATTCGATTACCGGATTCTTTCGGAACGCTGTATCAGCCTGGCTCTGCCTTTTATCCTGGGAAGATCCGTTGAAGAGGCAAAGTATTTTGCAGGCGACAGACAGGGAACGGATTATTCCCGGCGGCGGGGGCGTTCCTCCGCTGCCCTGGTACCCGGCCGCCAGGTGATAGACGCATTGCGGGTACTCCGGGCCGGCGGCCGGGATATGCTGGGCAGCAGTGACAGCGGCGAAAGTACGCTTGCGGACTTCAGTCTTGAGACAGTAGCCAGATCGGTGCTGGGAAAAGGGAAGGCCAGAATAGCCGGAAATAAAAATGTTTTTTCCAACGGCGAAGAGAAGATAGCCGCGCTTGACAGACTTTATGTTGAAGATCCGGAACGTTTCGGGGAATACTGCCTCCGGGATGCGGAACTGGTGACAGGGATTCTGAAAAAGACAGGACTTTTCCGTTTGACGGCGGAACGGGCCGTACTTACCGGCGTGAGTCTGGACAAGGCATGGACCAGCGTGGTGAGTTTTGAACGCATATACGGAATGGAACTGCGCAAGGCCCGCATTGCCCCGCCGCCGGATGATCCTGAACGTAAAGTTTCCGGCGCGGCAGGCGGAACCGTTCTTGATCCGGCGCCGGGACTCTTTGAAAACATTGCCGTCTTCGATTTCCGCAGCCTCTATCCGAGTATCATGCGGACATTTAACATCGATCCTCTTTCGCACGCACGGGCCGCCGAAGGGGACTTGATTACCGCGCCCAACGGCGCCGCATTTTCCCGTGAACCGGGACTGCTCCCCGCTCTTATCGGAACCTATTTTGCCGAACGGCGGAAGGCGCTGGATGAAGGTAATGAGACAGCCGCTCAGGTTTACAAGATCCTGATGAACAGTTTCTATGGGGTTTTGGGAACCGCCTCCTGCCGTTACGGCCGCACAGAACTTGCCGGCGCCATCACCTCCTTTGCCCGTAAATGGCTTTTCCTTTCCCGCGACTGGTTTTCCGAAAAGGGCCGGCGTGTTCTTTACGGTGATACGGATTCTCTCTTTGTTGAAACCGGCCTCACAGACGAAAGTGAATACAGTCATTTTGATTCCCTCTGCAAAAATCTTGCCGCTGAACTTAATACTTTTCTTGCGGAGAGGATCAAAGAAGAATACGGAAGCGAGTCCTATATTGAACTGCGTTTTGAAAAGGCGTACCGCCGTTTTCTCATTCCTCATCTGAGGGGAGCGTTTCAGCGCGGCGAAGAGGCCGAAGCCAAGGGCCGGGCCAAGGGTTATGGCGGCTATATTCTGCTTCCGGACGGAGGATGCAGGGTGGAGGTAAAGGGCATGGAGGCGGTGCGCAGCGATTCTACTTCTCTGGCCCGGCGGCTGCAGCTTGAACTTCTGGAGCTGGTATTTTCCGGAAAAGGCGAAACGGCCTTTACCGCCAGGCTGAGGGAAATCCTGCAGCTTTTGCGCGGCGGAAAACTCGACGCGGAACTTGTGTACCGCAAGCGTCTTACCCGGCCCCCGGAAGCCTACACTGCTTCTACCCCGCCCCAGGTCAAGGCCGCACGGCTTCTGGGCTGGAAGGGACGGCGGGGGAGGGTAGAGTATGTGTGGACAAAAAACGGCGCCGAACCCCTGAGCCTGCCCCACGGCTCCCTGGACTATGAGCACTATGCGGAAACCCAGGTTATCCCCGTGGCTCTTTCCATTGCCGCGGCCGTTCACTGGAATCTTTCCAAAACCGGTCTGACTAAAGGCTGGGAGGAAGGACAGATCGAACTTGAGTTTGATTCGTAGCGAAGGGTACAAAAGCATAAATTTGCAAAAAAATTAGTATTCCTCATAATTTCCTCACAATCTTATGCTAAATTTCGCCTGACAAGGGAGAGTAAAGGGCTTTATGATGACAGAAGATACTTGTATCAGGACAATCCGCATCGGCGGCATGAGCTGCGTGAACTGTCAGAACCGGATTGAAAAGCAGCTTAAAAGTACCGCGGGCATTGAGGAAGCGTCCGTCAGCTACAATACCGGAACAGCAACGGTAAGGTATAAGAAGCCGGTGATCGGCTTTCATGAAATCACCCACATCATCGAAAAACTGGATTACAGGGTGCTTGAAGATCAAGGCGCCGGGGAAGCTTCACCCGGTTCCGGCCGTCGGGCGTCCGGGATGAGCATGGCCGGGACACTGATTATCATCCTTGCTCTGTACATGATCCTGCGCCGCCTCGGTATATCAAACATCACATCGGCCTTTCCCCTGGCGGAAGCCGGCATGGGTTACGGCATGCTTTTCATCATCGGCCTTGTTACCTCTGTTCATTGTGCCGCCATGTGCGGCGGCATCAATCTTTCACAGACACTGCAGAAACAGGCGCAGCGGACTGAAGTTTCCAAAGTCCGCAGGCGTTTTGCCGTTCTTGTACCAAGCGCGCTCTATAACGGTGGCCGTATCGTCTCCTATACCCTTGTGGGCATTTTTGCCGGCGCGCTCGGTTCGGTGATAAGCGTATCGGGGCGTTTTCAGGGGGCCGTTCAGCTTCTTGCCGGAATATTCATGGTGATTATGGGCATCAACATGCTCGGCTTTTTCCCGGCCCTGAGGCGTTTTAATCTCCGCATGCCGAAATTTTTTGCGGGTAAAATAGACAAAGAGAAAGAGGCCGGCAGGAATCCTCTCTTTATCGGGCTCCTCAACGGACTCATGCCCTGCGGCCCACTGCAGGCCATGCAGTTGTATGCGCTGTCCACGGGCAGCCCTGTTGCAGGCGGCGTTTCAATGTTCCTGTTCAGCGCGGGGACTGTTCCCCTTATGTTCGGCCTGGGCGCATTGAGTTCTCTGTTGAGCGGCTCATTCGGGCATGGTTTTTCCGCAAAGGTGATGAAGATTGGGGCCGTCCTCGTCAGCGTTCTCGGGCTTACCATGTTTACAAACGGATGGAGCCTCTCCGCCCTGCCGGATCCCCTTGATGCGCTTGCCGCTTTTTTGCGTCCCTCCGGTTCACAGGCCGCTTCCGGTAACGCATTCACACCCCTTATCGAAAACGGTGTGCAGATTATCAATTCCAGCCTGAGCGGCGGCCGCTATCCGGCAATTACGGTGCAGGAGGGCATCCCGGTAAAGTGGACGATCAATGCGCCGCAGGGAAGCATAAACGGCTGCAACAACAGAATGATCATCCGTGAATACGGCATAGAGCACAGTTTTACGCCCGGAGAAAACGTCATCGAATTCATCCCGAAAAAAGCAGGCAGATTCGCCTACAGTTGCTGGATGGGAATGATACGGAGCAGTATCACCGTTGTCGGGAAAGGCCGGAGCGCAGTTCTCGAAACAGAATCCGATACCGGCCCGAAGCCGGCAGGGGTGGACATAGCGGCGGGCACCATCGCCATAGCCGAAATGAACGGCGAGGGCTGGCAGACGGTAAGGATAGATCTTCGGGACGAAGGTTTCGATCCCGCAATCATCGTGGTGCAGAAATTCGTACCGGTTGCATGGACCGTCAATAACGATTCCCTGGACGAGGGGAACAGCGGCCTTATCGTTCCCGCTTACTATGCACGGGTGGATATAGACCAGGGGGATAATGTCATCCAGTTCATGCCCGCCGCGGATTTTGATTTTTCGACACGGGACAATGTTTTCTACGGTTATGTCAAGGCGCTTGACGATATTGCCTCCGTTGATATTGAAGCCATAAAAGCCGAAGCGGCGGAATTTGAAACATTGATCTACCCGGACGCGTGGTTTGAACAGGCAGGAGCGGGGGCAAGTTGTCACTAGCCCCCTGATAATGTTCGTGTTCGCAGCTAAATTTGTTCGTGTGGTTCGTGAGGTTCGTGGTTAAATTTATTCCAGATTATAGGAGATATATATGAAAATGAAAATTGGAGCGGCAGTCTTGATGCTTCTCGCCGCCGCGCCGGCATTCGCGCAGAACGGCCTCAATACGGTAAAGCCGGTAATCAGCGATCAGGATCTGGTTATCAGCATTGATGAGGTGACGGAAAACGCACTTTTTTATCCGGTGGATATCGGCGGAACCCGTGTTGAGGTATTGGCGGTTAAGGCTCCGGACGGTACAATACGGACGGCTTTTAATACCTGCCAGTCCTGTTACGGTTCAGGCCGGGGTTTCTATAAACAGCAGGGTACGGTGCTGGTTTGCCAAAACTGCGGCAAACGTTTCAGGATGAGCCAGGTTGAAGTCCGTTCCGGCGGTTGCAATCCGGTTCCCATCTTCAAGGATGATAAAACGGTACGTGGAAACACCATTACAATCAGTAAAGAATACCTGGCCAGGGCGCGGGATATTTTTGCGCGCTGGAAACGAAGTTAGGCGGAGAATACAGCATGGAAAATCAGACACTGAGTATCGGGGGCATGACCTGCGCGGCCTGCGCCCAGCGGATAGAAAAGGCGATTCGCAGACTGGAAGGCATTGAAACCGCCTCGGTAAACCTCGCCACGGAAAAGGCAACGGTGGTCTACGATCCGCAGAAGCTGCGGATTGTGGCAATCAGGGAAAGCATAGAAAAAGCCGGATACAAGGTTCTGGAATCTTCCGGGAAGAGGCCGCTTGACGAAGACAGGCTCCGAAAGGAAAAGGAGGTAAAGGTTCTAAAGACCAAATTTATTATAGCCGTTTCCTTTGCCCTGCCTCTCCTGTATATCGCCATGGCGCCGATGATTAAGGTTGTAACACTGCCTTTCCCCAGGGCTCTTGCACCCATGAATTTTCCCCTCATCTATGCGCTCGCAGAGTTACTTTTGGTTATCCCGGTCATCGCCGCAGGTTACCGGTTTTATACAATCGGTTTCAGGGCGCTCATACAGCGCAGCCCCAACATGGATTCTCTTATTGCCGTGGGCACTACGGCGGCGGTTGTATATAGTATCTATAATATTTTTCAGATAACCCAGGGAGATTTCAATGCGGTAGACGCCCTCTACTTTGAAACCGCCGGAGTGATCATCGCCCTGATACTTCTCGGTAAAACTCTTGAAGCTGTCTCCAAGGGAAGAACCAGTGAGGCGATTAAGAAACTCATGGGCCTGGCTCCCAAAACAGCGATCATTATCCGGGACGGAGATGAAAAGGAGATCCCGATTGACGAAGTTGAAAGAGGAGATGTGATTGTTGTAAAGCCCGGCGCAAAAATTCCCGTGGACGGAGTTGTGCTTGAGGGAAACACTTCCATTGATGAATCGATGCTTACAGGCGAAAGCATGCCTGTTGACAAAAAATCGGGCGACATGGTATATGCCGCTACGATCAACACCAACGGTGTCATCCGGTTCAAAGCGACAAAGATCGGCAGCGATACTGCTCTTGCCCAGATCATCAAGCTGGTGGAAGACGCTCAGGGTTCAAAAGCGCCCATAGCCCAGCTTGCGGACATTGTTTCAGGTTACTTTGTTCCGATTGTCTGCGCCATCGCCCTTACTGCCGGAATCGCCTGGTTTGTTGCCTCTTCGGCGGGCCTCGTTACCCTGCCTCCCGGAAAGTCCGTGCTGGAATTTTCCCTTACCGTTTTTATCTCCGTACTGGTCATCGCCTGCCCCTGCGCCTTGGGCCTCGCCACGCCGACAGCAATCATGGTGGGAACCGGCAAGGGTGCGGAGAACGGCATCCTGATTAAAGGCGGCGAGGCTCTGGAGACCGCCCACAGGATACAGACAATCGTTTTCGACAAAACCGGAACCATTACCGAAGGCAAGCCTGAGGTGACAGATATTCTGCTAAACGGGGGGAGCCCCCCCCGCGCTCCAGCCCCGCGAGGCGGGTCTTCCGCTGCCTCCCCTGCGGGGGAGGGCCCCCGCAACGCCCCCCTTGCCGCAGAGGATGTATTTCTTCAAATTGCCGCCTCTGTTGAAAAGGGAAGCGAGCATCCGCTTGGACAGGCAATCGTAAAATCCGCGGAAAAGCGGGGGCTTGAATTGTTAAAGGCCGAAAATTTTGTTTCCCTTACAGGCCGCGGCATCGAAGCCTCCGTCAACGGAAGCAGCGTATTGGTCGGGAACCGCAAACTCATGGAAGAGAGGGGCATAGATCTGAGCGCCATGGAGACCGATTCGGATCGCCTTGCCGGGGAAGGCAAGACGCCGATGTATGCGGTTATTGATAATACACTGGCAGGAATTGTGGCGGTTGCCGATGTGCTCAAGAAGAGCAGCAGGGATGCCATCGGGAGACTTCATAATATGGGAATAGAAGTTGCCATGATCACGGGCGACAACAGGAAAACCGCATCCGCCATCGCAAGGCAGGTGGGCATAGACCGGGTGTTTGCGGAAGTGCTGCCCCAGGACAAAGCAGCGGAAATAAAAGAACTGCAAACCGAAACATGCGGGGAGAAGCGCTTCGGCGCTTCTCCAAATCATCGCAACATAGTTGCGATGATAGGAGACGGGATCAACGATGCCCCGGCTCTCGCCCAGGCCGACATCGGCATCGCAATCGGAAGCGGCACCGACGTGGCGATGGAGTCCGCAGATATTGTACTCATGCGCAGCGATCTCATGGATGTGCCCACAGCCATAAACTTAAGCAAACGGACCATCCGCAACATCAAACAGAATCTCTTCTGGGCCTTCGGTTATAACGTACTGGGAATACCCATTGCGGCAGGAGTGCTGTACCTCTTTGGAGGCCCCCTCCTCAACCCGATATTCGCCGCCGCCGCCATGAGCATGAGTTCCGTATCGGTACTGAGCAATGCCCTCAGACTCAAGCGTTTCAGAGCATAAAAACAGGGAGAGTAAGGGAGAGTATATGAAAAAGATAATGTTCAATAGAGTTGTGCGGAAACTTCGGTTTTCAGGATATAAACCGCTTAAAAATATCATACCGGCCGTCTTTCTTGCCGCTATGGCGGTATCCTGCGGAAATCTGGACGTAGTAGGGAAAGATTCGGTTTCGTCCTTTGACAAGCTTCTTAAAACAAGTT
>JAIRXN010000040.1 GCA_031268245.1 Treponema sp.
CGCCCTGCATCGCTAATCTGAGCGGCCTGATTTTCTCCTCCGTCGGTAACCAGAACCACTTTTTTAGGCCGCGGGGAAGGGAGGGACGATATATAGCTATCCGCAAAGCTTAAAGCTCCAGACAGATCGGCGGAAGATTCCAGGGGATACATCAAAAACATACGCCCGATTATGGTTTCCAGGTCTCCCCGGCCTTCAACCAGGCGGGATATTTCAAGCCGGGGTTTCCCGGCAATCGAAATAAGGTGAAACGTATCGCCAAGCTTGAGATTATCCTTCAAAAAAGGGCCGGAAAGATAGCCTGAAACCTCTTCATGCCAGGCGCTCATGCTGGAAGAAACATCCAAAAGCAGGATAAGGTCGGTTCCCTGCCGGGTTTGCCCGAAGGAACAAGGCGGATTCCCCAAAAATAGGAATCCGGCGATCCCCAGGATCGCGGCGATCCCTGGGATCGCAACGATCCTGGAGGTCGCAACGATCCTGGAGGTCGCTTTACTTATTAACCGGGGTTTCATCCTTCCTCCTCTAGACGGTATCTGTTATATGGGTACAGCAGATATTTCTTCTACCACATAGTGGACAGTTTCATTATTGGCGGAGAAATCAAATCCTTCTCCTACAGTCTTATTAAGTATAGTACTTCCAAAGGGAGAAAGATAAGAGATAACATTATTTTCCGGATCGGATTCCCATGGCCCCAGAATGGAGTATTCCTCACGGTCCTTCTCCTTTGTGCTGCGCAGTACCACTTTGGTACCAAAAGATACCCGGTTGGTATTCACCGCCGCAGGATCGAAGATCTGGGCGCGGTCGATCTCGTCCTTGAGTTTTGCCACCGTGGAATTGAGAATTTCCTGCTTTTCCTTGGCAGCCTTGTACTCCGCATTTTCCCGGAGGTCTCCCAGGGACAGGGCAAAACCGATCTCCTTTGAGTTAGCCGGTACTTCCACCTCCATGATATGGGCAAGCTGCCTGTTCTTCTCTCCATATTTGGCGGCGGTAACCATGAGGCCCCTGGTAATGACCGTTTTTTCTTCGTCTCCCAGGAATTTGAAATCGGGATGCTTGAGGAGGATCTGTTTTTTCAGCTCAATCTTGTCGGCAGGGTCGAGATCCTTTACATCCTGAATAAAGGTGAAGATACGCATAATCGTATCCCGGTCACCCTGATCGATAAAATTGATGAGTCTTTTGTCGGTAAAAAGAAGGCCGTAGACCTGCTTGTTAACCTTGCGGTTATCCGGAGTATCCCGGTGGTTTTCAATATCCCGGTAACTGATATCCAGAATGTGAATCAGGGTAATGAGCTGCTTTTCATAGCTTAAACAGGCCTTTTTGAACCAGGGAGTATCCGAGGCATTTTTAAAGAACCATACGGCAGTTTCCCGGACTGCGCTGCTCTCGCGGATATTTTCAAAGCTTGAAGATACCAGCTCAAAAAGTTTATTTTCATAAGCTCCGGCAAGCAGAGCCTCGATGATGGAATGGGAAAGAATGTAGGGAAAAAGCTGAATATAGACATCCTCCCAGCCCGGAAGCAGTTTTACCTGTTTCAAAAACTCTTCCCGCAGCTTACTGTCTTTAAGATTTTGGAAAAGTTCAGGTACATCCTCAATTTTTTCAAAGAGGGAAGCAAAATTGAGGCTGAGCCCGTTTGCCAGCATGGGGAATTTACCCGCCAATTCCTTGACGAGAAGGCAGGAAGCAACTATGTTCTCGTTTACCTGTTTTATTGAAGATGCAGAGGGGAGATATGAGGTAAAATAGTCAAACATCTCCTTAAAATACTCCGAATCCAGCTCCACATCCGCCTGTATAAGGTAAAGCCTCAGCGTCTGGGCCCTGTTAAAGAAATTCCGTTCCGCCTTGAATTCGTTGTAGAGCTTTTCCTCGATACTGATCGGCCTGTCCCGCACGGTAAAAAGATCGATGTTATCGGGACTGACTCCGAAGTTGGGATCCGATTTGAGAATATCCCGCGCCTTGGCAACCCAGGTAGTCCATTCCCCGGCGCTGAGAATCGAAGGCACCAGTTCGGCCTTGATCTTTTTTATATCGCAGGAGTTCCCAAAGCTTTTTATCACGGTTTTCAGAGCCCAGGCATGGTTCTCCTTGATCTTATCGTGGAGGGCTTCCTTCTTTTGTGTCGCCTTGAACACCCAGATATGGTTTTTGGAAAGAGTCTGAAGGGAATTTACCGCCATGCGCAGAGACATGGAGTGGGAACGTTTCTTCGCAAAGTCGATAACAATCTCGTCCCCCTGTACGCTGGCAATCCTGCCTGCGCCCCATGTCCTGTGGAAAACAAAATTCCCCTTGTCAAAGGCTATGTGTTTTTCAAAATCAGCAACCCCCTCATGAACCGGCCGCCAGTTCTGGGAAATATTGGAAATGCGGATGTATTCTTCAAGCTGGCTGTGCGCCGCATATTTCTGCCTGAAGCATTCCACCAGTTCCTTACGGGCCTGAACATCCCTTTCATCATACTGAAGGATGATCTTGAGGATATTTATGGCGGTTTCTATATCATCCTTTTTTCTGCAGACCTGGTACACATCCTGCAGGAGGAGAACCGCCTTGTCTTCGCTTATATTTTTGGCTATCCGTTTTTCTACATGGAGGAAGAAGTCAATGTCGTTGGAACAGTAACCGAGGAGTTTTTCCCAAATTTCCCGTACATTGGTGATCAGCGCCTTGTTAATATAGCGGTGAAGAGCTTTCTTGTAGTAGTCAATTGCGTTTTCAATGTCGCCTTGTTTTTCGTAATGTTCCGCCAGAGATTTGGCGATATCGGCTTCCTCATAATCAACCTTGACAAGCCTTTCCCAGATGCCGTAGATCACATCTTCCTTGTTTTCATTTTTATAACACTCTACCAAGGTACGGAGAGCGAATTTTGATTCGCCGTAATCAAGAATCCGCTCACAAAGATAATTGACTATATTCCATTTGTGGTTATCCAGAAAGATCCCCACAAGGTTATTCATGTTTGCATCTTCAATGACATCATGGGAAATAGAGATCATCCCCGAAAGGTAGAGCGCTATGATACTGTTCTTTGAATGGGTAAGGTGTTCGTCACAGAGTCCCTTTAATTCCATGTCCAGCCTGAGATCCTCGCCGTCCCGGATTATTCTGGCATCCCGGGCTTCCTTAAGAATCTGATCCAGTTCCTTAAACTGATTGGCAGAATAATTACTCAGGGTCGCCCTGGTCCATTTTTCCTCGTTCAGCATTTCCTGGACATTTTTGAGGAACGTAACCTTTTCATCCACGGGTGCTTTTTCATCAAAAGCTTCAGACATCATGTACTCCTAAATGTTTTGCTCTTACCGCACATACTGGTCAAAAATCGCCTTGTCGATAAGCTTCAACTTAAGCCTGGTATCTTCGGCCAGGTTCGAATAAGCCTGAATATTCTCACAATAGTCTATCAGCCAGAAATACCGGTTAATAAGACGCGGCTTCAAAACCGCGCTTACCGAAGGATTTGACCGGATATCATTTTCCAAAGAAAAGATCGACTGTTTGAGCCGTCCCAGTTCCACCGGTCTGAGTTCCCGTTTAACCGAAAAGACTCCCATAAGACATCCGTAAACCGGTATCCATTCTGCCAATTCAGGCCCCCTATAGCCCAGGGCTGCCACATGATCCTGCAGCCTTACTATCAGCTCCGACTCCATGTCCCTAAGATCCACCTTCTGGGGATCCAGGAAAAAAGCTTCCCGGAACAGAGCTTTTGCCGCCCTGTTTTCCATCAGAAGGGCGTTTACATCGGCCAATTCCGCCAGGGCTTCCCCGTCTTCCTTTAAGAGCCTGACCGACTGTTCCAGACACTTCAGGGCCTCTTCATAGTTGCCGATGCCCTTGTAACATCTGCCTATCTGAAGCATTAAGGCCGGATCAAGCCGGTTTGTCCTGTCTCCCAGAGTTTCTTCAAAATACCTGAGCGCAGTGTTAAAAACATAATGCTTCACCGCATACCGGCAGGAATCGCAGGCTTCCCCCACACGGTCAAGAAAACTGTACCACGCCTTCCATTGGGACATGATATAGCCGGCCTTGTCATAGGGTTCCCGAAATTGATCGATATTGCCCATACGATCCAGCCACCACTTGACACACATGAGGCTGTGCTTTACTTCCGGATTCCCAAAATCCTGCCTGAGAGCTTCCTCCAAATGTTTTCTGGCGGAAACTGCGTCAGCTTCTTTCAGATCCGTATAGGCTTGTTGAAGCAGCCTCTCTACACCTGTTTCCGCGTTCATACCTTGCACTGTCTAAAGCAATTTGATAAAAATTATATCTTTTGTAGTAGACCATTTTTAGCGGCCTTTTGCAAGGGGGGCATACAGAGGGCGGCAATTTGACATTTACTGAAGAAATTTGCCACGAACATCACGACCCAACACGAACGGAACAGGGCATGGCTTCTTTTTTCCTCCGCTTTCATAATTTTATGCCCCTTTTCCTTCCTGGAGTTTTCTCTGATCAAGAGAATCCGGGTAAAAACGAGGATTATCAAAGCAAAAGTTCGTGTTGTTCGTGCAAAACAAGCTCATCTTCCGGATATAATCACCGCCGTTAGGCCGGAATACGTCTTGTTCGGGTGGTTCGTGATTATCCTGGCTAAATATAAAATTGCCATGCGTACAGGGAATCATCCCCTGCGGCCGGTCTGTGAATAAAAAATCTGCGGACAAACGCTTTTTTTAGCGTAAGTCCGCAGGCCCCGGACGGCCCTGTGGCTGTCAATTTGTCGTTTTCGTAGATGCAGGCGCTGCGTAACGGCCTTTGAGTTACTCCTGCGGGTTGGAATACGCCATCCTGCCGTTATCCCCGACCGCAACCCATTTTCCGCTGCCGTAGGCCACGGCGTTAATAGAGGAGGCACCGAAGGTGCTGTCGGTAACCGCCGTCCATGTCTGGCCGTCCGGGGAATACGCCATCGTGCCGTCATTCGCGACCGCGACCCAGTTCCCGCTGTCGTAAGCCACGTCTTCGATGTAGGAGGAGGGGTCGAAGACGCTGTTAGAAACCGCCGTCCAGATTTCACCATCCGTAGAATGCGCCATCTTGCCGGATGCCCCGACTGCGACCCAGTTCCCGCTGCCGTAGGCCACACTGCTGATGGCGGAGGAACCGAAGGTATTGTTGGAAACCGCCACCCAGACCTGCTGGCCGTCCGTGGAATACGCCATCTTGCCGTCGTCCCCGACAGCGATCCATTTCCCGCTGCCGTAGGCCACGCCGAGGATGTAGGAGGAACCGAAGGCGTTGTCGGTAACCGCCGTCCATGTCTGGCCGTCCGAGGAATACGCCATCTTGCCACTCTGCCCGACCGCAACCCAGTTCCCGCCTTTGTAGGTCACGTCGAGGATAGAGGAGGAAGAGGAGTCGAAGGTATTGTTGGAAACCGCCGTCCAGGTCTGGCCGTCCGTGGAATACGCCATCTTGCCACTCTGCCCGGCCGCAATCCATTTCCCGTCGCCATAGGCCACACCGTTGATCCAGAAGGAACCGAAGGCGCTGTCGGTAACCGCCGTCCAGTTGGTGGGGGGCTTCATTTTATACAGGGTAAGGGGTTTCCCCGCACTTTCGACCCCGCTCTTGTCGATGGATACGGTAACATCTCCCGGGGTGGTAACGGTAACGGAAAGGTTCCATTTCACGCCGCTTCCCGTGAGGGTTCCCTTACTTACCGCGCCGGTTCCGCTTATGGTAATATCATCAGCAGTCAGCCCGGTAAGGGCGGCGCTGAACGTGAAGCCGAGCCATGTCGTTGTTACGTTTTCGTTACCGTTCTGACTGAGGGTGTAGGTAATATCGGACTCCACTCCGGAAACCACCGGGGTAAAGGCGCTGTACGATACCGTAGCCGCACCGTTGGTAAATGAGACCTCGGCCCAGGAATACATGGGGTCCGCCGCATCGGTAACGCTCCCTCCGTTGTTCAAAAGCAGTACCGGAAAACTCCCCGTCCCGGTAAAGCCGCCGCCTTGGGCGCCGCCGGTCCAGGTGTAGAGGGTAAAACTGTCCCTTTTGGCAAGAGTCCCCACAGCCTGGTAGCTTCCGTTCGCATAGGCCGTGGTAATAGCCGAATACCCGGAAATATCCGTGCCGGAACTGAAAATATACACCACACGGTTCCCCCCGAAAGGCAAGCCGTTAATCGTCAGTATACCCTCGGTAACGGTTGACCCGTTCTCGTTAAGGTTCGGGCAGCCGCTGAAAACCAGGGCCAGGATCACCGCGATAACCGCGAATA
>JAIRXN010000166.1 GCA_031268245.1 Treponema sp.
TCTCCTTCCGGGCCCGGCGGCAGGATCATTGAGCCTGACGTGATCGCATCCATTGCGGGCCGTCCTCCGCTGACGGAGGCGGCAAAGGCGGAACTGCGGCGCAGGATTGCTGCGGGGGAAGCTTCCGGCAGTATTACTGCGGGGAGTGGTATCGGCGGGCGAATTACGGCGGGGGATCTGAAGGGAACAGGTTTCTCCGGGGAGAGGCCGGGGGCCGGCCTTGCAGCAGGCTTTGCCGGGCCTGAATACAGCGATGCGCCTCTCAAGGGGATACGCCGCCTCATTGCCGCCCAGATGATGGAATCCCACAGTAATACTGCGGCCTTTACGCTTAACGCTTCCGCCCCCGCGCTTAATCTTCTGAGTCTTCGGGCGCGTTTCAAGGCAAGTGATCCGGAACTGGGTTTGAATAAAATTACCATAAATGATCTCTTCCTCTTTGCCGTTTCCAGGATTCTGCCGCTCTATCCCTATATGAATGCCCACAGACTGGGGGACACTCTGCGCAGTTTCCGTACCGTTCATCTGGGTGTGGCGGTTTCCACTCCCAGGGGGCTTATGGTGCCTGTTATCAGAAACGCAGAAACTCTGTCGCTTCTGCAGATTTCGGCAAAGGCGCGGGAACTGGCCGGGGCCTGCCGTTCCGGATCGGTTTCGCCGGACGATCTTCACGGTTCAACCTTGACGGTAACGAATCTTGGCAATACCGGTATCGAAAGTTTTACCCCGGTGATTAATATACCCGAGGTTGCCATTCTGGGGATCTGCAGTATTCTTCCCAGACCTGCGGAAACTTCTCCCGGTAACTACGAAATTCTCCCCCATGCGGGCTTAAGTCTTACCATCGATCATGCGGTGGTGGACGGAGCTCCGGCTGCTGAATTTCTCAAGGCTTTTGCCGCCGCAATCAAAGATATTGATCTGTGGCTCGCTAAATGAAATAGAGTTGTTTAATAACTGAAGTTTGAACAACATCCGCTTAAAAGTTTTAACAGGAGAGGTTCTTAATTTATGTACGATGTGATTGTCATAGGCGGGGGACCGGGAGGCTATGTTGCCTCTGAACGGCTTGGTCATGAAGGGAAGAAGGTGCTGCTGGTTGAAAGGCAGTATCTGGGCGGAACCTGTCTTAACGTGGGCTGCATTCCCACGAAGACACTTCTCAATTCGGCAAAGCATTATCTCCACGCGGGGGAGGCGGGGCAATTCGGCGTTCACGCGGAAAAACTGTCTTTCAATCTTGCGGAGATGATGGCCTGGAAGGAGACGGTGGTAGAAACCCTGCGTTCCGGCGTGGCGGCCCAGATGGAGCGTTTCCATGTGGATGTGGTAAAGGGTACGGGTGTCGTTGAGGTAAACGGAGCGGGAAGGGCGGTGAGGGTAACCGAGGAAAGCGGCGCTCAAACGCTGTACGAAACGAAGGCTATTCTGTCCGCCGCAGGTTCCGTTCCCGCCATGCCGCCCATTCCCGGAGTAAAGGATAATCCCAGGGTGCTGGATTCAACGGCTCTCCTTTCGGTAAAGGAAGTGCCCGGGACGCTCTGCATCATCGGGGGCGGGGTAATCGGCATTGAATTTGCCAGTCTCTTCGGCGCCCTGGGGACTAAGGTCTCCGTAGTGGAAATGCTGGACGAGATCATTCCTCCCATGGATAAACAGCTTGCCCCCCTGATGCGCCGTTCCCTCAAGAATGTTACATTTTATTTGGGCTGCCGGGTAAGCAGGCTTGAAGAAGGAACTGTTTTCTTTAGCGCCAAAGACGGAAAGGAAGTTTCGGTAAGCGCGGAAATGGCGCTCATGGCGGTTGGGAGGAGACCGGAAACCGCTTCCTGGGGCGCAAAGGAGGCCGGCATTGACATAAGTACCAGGGGTGTTACCGTGGATGACAGGATGCGCACTAACATAAGCGGTATATGGGCCGCCGGAGATCTGAACGGCAGGAGCATGCTGGCCCATTCGGCCTACCGTATGGCGGAAGTCGCCGTAAAGGATATATGCGCCTTTCTGGACGGTACTGTTTCTGCCGACAGGATGCGTTACAACGCCGTGCCCTGGGCGGTTTACAGTATCCCTGAAGCCGCCGGTGTTGGCCTTACAGAAGACGAGGCCCTTGCCAGGGGCATCAAAATAAAAAAAACCGCAGTACCCATGCTGCTTTCCGGACGTTTTCTGGCGGAAAACGGAACGAAAGCTCCCGGCATGGTGAAGTTGATTGCCGATTCGGAAACAGACATGCTGCTCGGTGTTCATGTTCTGGGCCCCTATGCCTCGGAGATGATCTGGGGTGCGGCCGCCCTGATCGAAAACGAAAACCGTGTCGCTGATATTAGGGAAATAATATTTCCCCACCCCAGTGTCTGCGAACTGCTCCGCGAAGCAGCGTGGACTTTAAAGTGATTCTTATACAGGAGGAATTATGCCCAAGTCAATAGTTGTAGATCCTGCGGAAGTCAGGAAAAGCGGATTTATCAAGATCAAAGATATTCCGGTAAACCAGTACAAAAATAATTTTGAGAGTGAACTCAAAACCTACGGAAAGGAAGGACTTGTCCGTATTCTCTACGACATGATCGTTATCCGTGAGTTTGAAAACATGATGAACAGCTTCAAGATCCAGGGAAGCTGGAACGGGATTGAGTACAACCACAAGGGGCCGGCGCATCTGTCCATGGGACAGGAGGCGGCGGCCGTCGGGCAGTGCGTCAATCTGGGAACAGAGGATTTTATCTTTGGTTCCCACCGGAGTCACGGAGAACTTTTGGCAAAGTGCCTTTCTGCGGTAGAAAAGCTGGATGAGCAAAACCTTGAAAAGATAATGAAGGAATTTCTCGGCGGCGATACGCTCAGGATGGCGGAAAAAGTACCGTATAAAAGCGTAAAGGATCTGGCGGAGAATTTCGTACTCTACGGAGCCCTTGGTGAGATATTTGCGCGCAAGGCCGGCTTTAACCGCGGTCTGGGCGGTTCCATGCACGCATACTTTCTGCCATTCGGTTCCATGCCCAACAACGCCATTGTCGGAGGTTCGGCGGACATCGCCACCGGGGCCGCTCTTTACAAGCGGATAAACCGCAAGAGCGGCATTGTCGTCTCCAATGTGGGGGACGCCGCTCTGGGCTGCGGCCCCGTATGGGAGGCGATATGTTTGGGAGCCATGGATCAGTACAAGACCCTGTGGCCTGAAAGCGGGCCTCACGGCGCTCCGCCGATTCTCTACAACTTCTTTAATAACTTTTACGGGATGGGCGGACAGACCAACGGAGAAACCATGGGCTACCAGGCGCTGGCCCGGGTAGGCGCCGGGGTCAATCCCGACAACATGCATGCCGAGCGGGTTGACGGTTACAATCCCCTTGCGGTGGCCGACGCTATTGCCCGGAAGAAAGAGATACTGCGTGGCGGCAATGGCCCTGTGCTGCTGGATACCATTACCTACCGTATTTCCGGCCACTCTCCTTCGGATGCTTCAAGCTACCGTACAAAGGAAGAAGTTGAAACCTGGAAGGCCGCCGATGCCATCGAAGAATATGAAAAATACCTTGAAAAGAACAAGCTGATAAATTCCGCCGAAACAGAAAGTTTGCGTAGTTTCATTACCGAAAAACTGGCGGCGGTTGTGCGTCTTGCAACAAACGATGCCGAAAGCCCCAGGGCTCCCGCGGCCTTTATTGAGAGCGTCATGTTTTCCAATCAGAAGCTTGAAAAGCTTGAAGAGGGGAAGCCGGATCTGCTGGACGCAGGGCCGGAGAACCCCAGGGTAAAGGCCCTGAAGGACAAGGCTCGTTATGCCTACGATGCGGAAGGAAAACCCGTAAGCAAAAACAGGATGTTTCAGCTTCGGGATGCGCTTTTTGAAGCCATGCTCCACAGGTTTACCATTGACCCCAGCATGGCCGCATGGGGAGAGGAAAACAGGGACTGGGGCGGCGCATTTGCCGTGTACAGGGGGCTTACCGAAGCCCTTCCCTATCACAGGCTCTTTAACAGTCCCATCTCGGAAGGCGCCATCGTGGGCTCCGGCGTGGGCTATGCGATGTGCGGCGGCAGGGCTGTGGTAGAGTTGATGTACTGTGATTTTATGGGCCGTGCGGGAGACGAGATCTTCAACCAGGCTTCCAAATGGCAGTCCATGTCCGCAGGACTTTTGAAGATGCCCCTTACGGTACGGGTTTCCGTGGGGAACAAATACGGCGCCCAGCACAGTCAGGACTGGTCCGCCATCGCGGCCCACATACCGGGGCTCAAGGTGATGTTTCCCGCCACTCCCTACGATGCCAAGGGTATGCTCAACCTTGCCCTGAGGGGTACCGATCCTGTCATCTTCTTTGAAAGTCAGCTTCTCTACGACAAGGGTGAACAGTTTGAAAAAGGCGGTGTTCCCGAGGCCTACTATGAGATACCTGAAGGCGAACCGGCGATACGGAAAACAGGCAAGGATATTACCATCGCAACTCTGGGGGCAACGCTCTACACGGCCCTGAACGCGGCGGAGATCCTGGAGAAAAACTATGGGCTTGATGTGGAGATTATCGATCTGCGTTTCATCAATCCTCTGAACTATGAAAAGATACTTGAGTCGGTGAAAAAGACAGGCCGCCTGGTTCTGGCAAGTGATGCCGTGGAACGCGGTTCCTTCCTTCATAACGTGGCTTCCAATGTGACTCAGCTTGCTTTTGATTACCTGGATGCTCCTGTTGCCGTGGTGGGAAGCCGCAACTGGATAACGCCGGCGCCCGAATGCGAAGAGTACTTCTTCCCCCAGGCCGAATGGATCGTGGATATCGTTCATGAGCGGATTCTGCCGCTCAGGGGACACAGCCCCTCTACCGTGCAGACCACGGGTGAGATACTTCGCCAAACCAGGCTGGGTGTATGAGCGGTATCACTAACGGCGAAAATCCAATCGAACGGAAAACGAAGTTTTCCGGTATTCCCGAATGTATCAATGATCCTGCGGCCCTGAGCGAAGAGCGGATTGAGGCCCTGCGCAGTTTTGCCGGTGGAGGCGGCCTTGCCTCAATGCCGCCCTTCGTCGGAGAGATAAACAATCATATCCATACCATTTACAGCTTTAGTCCCTATACCCCTTCCATGGCGGCGCTGAAGGCCCGGCAGGCGGGGCTTGAGGCTGCCGGTTCTGTGGATCACGATTCCTATGCCGCCGCGGAGGAAATGAAGGCCGCGGCAGAGATTCTGCATATAGGCTGTGTAACAGGCCTGGAACTGCGGGTAAGCTTCAGGCATACCGAATTTGCGGAACGGAAGATCAACAGTCCCGATTCCGCGGGGATTGCCTACATGACCATACAGGGGGTTCCCGGAGGGCAGGCGGGCAGGATACGTGATTTTCTTGCTCCCCTGGGAGAGGCCCGGCAGCGGCGGAACAGGCTTATGACCAAAAGGCTCAACGGTATTCTTTCTGCCGCGGGGCTTGCGGAACTCTCCTATGACAGGGATATTGTTCCCCTTTCCATGGCGGCCCGCGGGGGAAGCGTAACCGAGCGGCATATTCTCTATGCGCTCTCCCTTTCCCTTATACAAGAGGCCGGGAAGGGAGAAACCCTGCTTGCGTTTATCAAAGACAGGCTTGATCTTTCCCCTTCGGGGAAAAACGCAGCGATGCTGGCGGATGGCGGCAATCTTTTCTATGCCTATGACCTCCTTGGCCTGCTCAAGAGTTCCTTTAATGACAGAATGTATATTCAGCCGGATGAGGACGAGTGTCCTCCCGTAGAAAAGGCGACAGGTTTTGCCCGCTCGATTAATGCCGTTCCCTCGTATGCCTATCTTGGAGACGTTGGGGAATCCCCGACAGGGGACAAGAAGGCGGAAAAATTTGAGGATGATTATATTGAGGATCTCATGCCCCGTCTCCGATCTCTGGGCTTTCTCGGTGTCACCTACATGCCTCCCCGGAATACCGGAGAACATCTTGCCCGTCTTCACTGGCTCTGTGAAGAATCAGGCTTTATCGAAATATCCGGAGTGGATATAAACAGTCCCCGGCAGAGCTTCAACTGCCCGGAGATACGGAAGAGCGAATTCGCCATGCTTCTGGACAGCACCTGGGCGCTGGCTGCCCACGAAAAGCTCGCCTCCGCGGATCCCGGCCGGGGGCTTTTCAACCCCGGGGATCCTCTGGCGGACAGAAGCCTGAATGAGCGGATAAAGGCATTTGCCGAAATCGGAAGGAGAAGAATATATGGATAAGGAACTGCTCATTGCTCCCCTGATCCGGGGTTTTCTGATTGAAAAGACAGGCTGCCCCTGGGTAGTTCAGAGCTGCGAAAGGGGAGCAGGGGAGAAGACAATCGTTGTTGACACTCAGGCGGAGGACAGAAAAAAGGCAATAGAAGTATTCAGCGCTTCCCTTGAAACATGCAGGAACGACAGTGAAATTCCTCTTCGCTGGCTGGTTCGGTGGGAGGGGGAGGAATACTGTTTCTGTGCCGCCGAAGATTTTGAAGGTATCGAAAAAATAAAACGCAATGAACAGAAAGACAGCCGGGATGCCGCAGGTATAAGGGCCGCGGCAGGGAAAAGAAACAGGGATGATGCGGTAAGAGGCCGGACGGCGCTGGTGACAGGAGGAGCGCAGGGTTTCGGCGAAGAAATAGTCCGGGGGCTCTGCGCTGCCGGCGCTCTGGTTTTTATTGCGGATCTCAATCTGAAGGGAGCGGAGGCCCTTGCCTCCAAACTCAACGGCGAATACGGAAAAATCACGGCTTTCCCTGTAGAAGTGAATGTAAGCGATGAAGAATCGGTTGAAAGGATGGTGAATTTTGTTGCCGGAACCGCGGGAGGACTCGATCTCTGTATCAGTAACGCAGGGGTGCTGCGGGCCTCCGCCATCCTTGAGCAGGACATCCCTTCCTTCAAATTTGTTACCGATGTCAACTATCTGGCCTTTGCCATAGTCAGCAAGCACTGCGGCAGGCTCATGAGCGTGCAGCACAGGAGCGCTCCTTCATGGTATACCGACATCATTCAGATCAATTCAAAGTCGGGCCTTGAAGGTTCAAACAAAAACGGCTCATATGCGGGAAGCAAATTCGGCGGTATAGGACTGGTACAGAGCTTTGCCCTGGAATTGGTGGAATACAACATAAAGGTAAACGCCATCTGTCCCGGTAATTTTTTTGACGGACCCCTCTGGTCTGATCCTGAGAAGGGACTTTTTGTGCAGTACCTCAACGCGGGAAAGGTACCGGGGGCAAAAACGGTGGCCGATGTAAAGGCTTTTTACGAGGCCAAGATTCCCATGGGCAGAGGTTGTACCGGCCCCGATGTTATCCGTGCGGTTATGTACATTGTGGAACAGATATATGAAACAGGCCAGGCCCTGCCGGTAACGGGCGGACAGGTGATGCTGCATTGAAATAATTATAATTAACACTTCGTGTTAATTTTCGATTTACATGAGCGGCGATGCCGCCGCTTTTTATAGGTGTTATAATTAACACTTCGTGTTAATTTTCGTTTTACGTAAGCGGCGATACCGCCGCTTTTTATAGGAGTTAGCGATGAAAACAAAAGCGGTACGGGTTTACGGAGTGAATGATTTAAGGCTTGAAGAATTTGAACTGCCGCCCATAAAGGATGACGAGATTCTTGCAAGGATAGTGTCGGATTCGATCTGCATGTCAAGTCACAAGCTTGCGATGCAGGGAAATGCCCACAAACGGGTACGGGCGGATCTTTCCACAAATCCGATCATTGCCGGGCACGAGTTCTGCGGAGAACTGGTGGAGGTTGGCGCCGCATGGAAAGAAAAATTCCGTCCTGGCGACAGGTTTGCCATTCAGCCGGCTCTTAACTATCCCGGCCCGGACGGCAGGCCCACGCTCTGGTCTCCCGGTTATTCGTATTCCTTTATCGGCGGAGACGCCACCTATATTATCATTCCCACCGAAGTGATGAAGATGGGCTGTCTTCTGGAATACAAGGCCGACGCATTCTACCTCGGCTCCCTCGCCGAACCCATTTCCTGCATTGTCGGCGCATTTCATGCCCAGTACCATGCAACCAACGGCTCATATATTCATGAAATGGGGATAAAGGAAAAAGGCGCAATGATTCTGCTTGCGGCGGCGGGGCCCATGGGTCTGGGCGCCATAGATTATGCTGTCCATAATCCGCGGAAGCCTCATCTTCTTGTGGTTACCGATATTGACGATGCGCGTCTTGAACGGGCCGCATCCATATTCAGTCCCGAAGAGGCCGAAAAACACGGCGTCACCCTGAAATATGTAAACACAAAAGATTCAGACGATCCTGTTGCGCATCTTAAAGGACTGAACGGCGGGAAGGCATTTGACGATGTCTTTGTCTTTGCGCCGGTAAAGCCGGTAGTGGAAATGGGCGACCGTCTTCTGGGAAACGACGGCTGTCTCAATTTTTTTGCCGGCCCTACCGATCCTGCCTTTTCGGCGATGCTAAACTTTTATAATGTGCACTATGAGGCTCATCACCTGGTTGGAACTTCCGGGGGCAACACCGATGATATGATAGAATCCCTGCACATGATGGCGGCGGGGGCAATCAATCTCTCTTCTCTTGTTACCCATATCGGCGGCCTTAATGCGGCGGCGGAAACCACAATCAATCTGGACAAGATACCCGGAGGCAAGAAGCTTATCTATACCGGCAAGAATATCCCCCTTACCGCCATTGCGGATTTTGCGGAAAAAGGGAAAAGCGATCCGTTCTTCAAAGACCTCTCCGCAATTACTTCAAAGACCCGGGGCCTTTGGAACGGCGAAGCGGAAGAGTATCTGCTGCAACATGCGGAAAATATATAGGGCGCCCCGATCGTGATAAGCCGTATACACAGCATTGAAACCGCGGAAACCAATCCTTACAGGAACATTGCCCTTGAGGCCCTGCTTCTCCGCCGTTTGAATGCGGGATCGTGTATACTGTATCTCTGGCAAAACCGGCGTACGGTTGTCATCGGCAGAAATCAAAATGCCTGGAAGGAATGCCGTGTCGAGGCCCTTGAATCTTCAGGCGGCTTTCTTGCCCGGCGTCTTTCCGGCGGAGGGGCGGTGTACCATGACGGCGGAAATCTCAATTTTACCTTTATCATGGGGAAGGAAGACTACGATTCAGAAAAACAGAATACGGTAATTCTGCAGGCCCTGCGGGCCGCCGGGATAGAAGCCCGCAGTTCAGGCAGAAACGACATGGAAATTGAAGGCCGGAAATTTTCAGGTCATGCCTACTACCTTGTGGAAAAGAATGTCTACCATCACGGTACGCTTCTTGTGAACTCAAGCCTTGACGAGGCCGCAAAATATCTTTCCGTGTCCGCCGGTAAAATCAGGGCCAAGGGGGTTGAATCGGTACGGAAACGGATCATCAACCTCTGTGAACTAAAGAGCGGCCTTACGATTGATGAATTGAAAGTTCTGTTGAAAAAATCCTTTGAGGAAGTTTACGGCTTAAAGCCTCAAGCCCTCTGTCCGGAAAGCTTTGAAGGGGAAGAGCTTGACGCGCTGGAAAAACAGTTTGCCGCCCCCGAATGGAAGTACGGCAGGAATCCTCCGTTTTCGTTTGAATCTTCAAGGCGTTTTCCCTGGGGCGGAGTGGAGATTCGTCTGGATATCCGGGAGAACAGAGTGAGTGAAGCCGCCGTGTATTCGGACGCCATGGACGAAGAATTTATACTGAAGCTTCAGGTTTTGTTCAGGACTTTGTCCTTTGACCGTTCTTCATTCAGGACAGCCCTGGAAGAGGCTTTTTCCGAGTCGCCTGAAAGAATTTCCCGTTCGGGAGATATTCTAAATCTGATATTTGGAGTATAGTGAAAACATGAACTACCATCTTGCCATTGATATCGGCGCCTCCTCGGGGAGGCACATTCTCGGCCGCCTTGAAGGAGGCAGGCTTGTAATTGAGGAAGTTCACCGTTTCAGCAACGGCCCGCAGGAAAAGAACGGGCGTCTTGTCTGGGATACGGACGCCCTTTTGAAGGAGATAATCGCCGGCATGAAAAAATGCGCTGCTCTGGGCAAAAAACCCGGGGCTGTCGGGATTGATACCTGGGGCGTGGACTATGTCCTGCTTGACGGGGAGGACAGAGAGATACTCCCCGCCCATGCCTACCGGGATCTCAGAACGGAACCTTTCCTGGCCTCTCCTGTCGGAGACGATGAACTCTACCGGCATACGGGAATCCAGAAACAGTCCTTCAATACGATCTATCAGCTTTTGGCCGACAGGGCCGGGGGGCGGCTTGAAAAGGCGGAGCGTATGCTTCTCCTGCCCGAATACTTCTCCTGGAAGCTCTGCGGGGAGAAGGCCGCCGAATACACCGAAAGCAGCACTACCGGTCTCCTGGATGTTGCCAGGCAGGACTGGGATTGGGAACTTCTTGATAAACTGGATCTTCCGTCCCGTATCTTTGGAAAGGTAAAAAAGCCGGGAACCATACTGGGACATCTTCGTCCCGCAATTCGGGACGAAGCCGGTTTTGACGCGGAAGTAGTGCTGCCGGCTACCCATGACACCGCTTCTGCCGTGCTGGCGGTTCCTTCCCCCGGCTCCCTCTACATCAGTTCCGGCACATGGAGCCTCATGGGAGCGGAGGGCAGCGCCATTACCAGCGATGAAGCGCGGCGGCTCAACTATACCAACGAAGGCGGAGCCACCGGAAAGATTCGTTTCCAGAAAAACATCATGGGCCTCTGGGTGATGCAGGGGCTCCGGAAAGAACTGGGAGACGATGCCTACAGCTTCCAGGATCTGGCAGACCTGGCTGAAAAGGAAGTAGGCGGAATGAATATAGAAGAGGCCGCCGGGAAATTTGCGGTAGATATAAATGATCAGCGTTTCTTCGCTCCCAAAAGCATGATCGCCGAGTTGAAAGGTCAGTGCGGGAAGGAAGGAAAGCCCATTCCGGAAAACCCTGCGGAACTGGCTTCCTGTGTCTATCTTAGTCTTGCGTACAGTTACAGTACTTCCGCCGATGAGATTGAACGGCTTACGGGAAGGAAATTTGACCATCTGTGCATTGTAGGCGGGGGCAGCAAGGATGATCTTCTCAATAAGCTCTCCGCCGCCGCGCTGAAACGGCCGGTCTACGCGGGGCCCGTGGAGGCTACCGCCATCGGCAACATCGTTATGCAGTGCCTTGCCCAGGGTGAAATCGGAGATGAGGAAGAGGCAAAGGAAATCGTAAAGGACTCGTTTGAAGTTAAGGTAATTCATTAGAATACCTTACAGAGGCTCTTTCAAAACTTCAGTTTTGAAAGAGCAACCGCTTAAAAATGCATGTTTCGCAGCCGTCAGGCGAGAAACTGCAAGAGCCGATGCAAAACCAACCGGGTTTTGCAAGAGGGCTCTACAATATGTATTTTGAAGGAGGCGTCTGATGTATAACGAAGCGCAGAAAAAGTACGGGGAAGCGGGCATTGATACCGAAGAGGCGATGAAGAAATGCGCCTCAATTCCTGTTGCCATTCATTGCTGGCAGGGCGATGATGTAACGGGTTTTGAAAATTCGGGAGAAGCCCTCTCCGGGGGAATTCAGGCCACGGGCAACTATCCGGGGAAAGCCCGGAACCCCGCGGAACTCATGGCGGATTTGGATTTTGTATTTTCTCTTATACCGGGAAAGAAACGCCTCAATCTGCATGCGGTTTACGGCATCAGCAGCAGTCCTGTCGAGAGGGACAAGATCCTGCCCGAACATTTTGAAGCGTGGCTTGAGTGGGCAAAAAAGAACAATGCCGGTATCGACTTCAATCCGACTCTCTTTTCCCATCCCAAGGCTGCGGACGGGTTTACCCTTTCCCATCCCGACAAGAATATCCGGGACTTCTGGATCCGCCATGTAAAGGCTTCCAGAAAAATTTCCGCCTATATCGGCGAAAAGCAGGGGAATCCCTGTCTTGACAATATCTGGATTCCCGACGGGCTCAAGGATATTCCCGGAGATCGTTCAGGCCCGCGCCGCCGCCTGATGGAAAGCCTTGATGAAATTTTCGCGGAAAAGTACGATTCAAAATATATTGTTGATGCCGTGGAAAGCAAGTTCTTCGGCATAGGCCTTGAATCCTACACCGTCGGTTCGCACGAATTTTATATTGCCTATGCGGCAAGGCGCGGAATCATTCCGCTGCTGGATAACGGTCACTTCCATCCCTCGGAGAGTGTGCCCGACAAGATTTCTGCGCTGCTTCTCTTCTTTGACAGGCTGGCCCTCCATGTAACCCGCAATGTCCACTGGGACAGCGATCATTCGGTGCGCCTTGACGATGCAACCAGGGAACTGGCGCGGGAAATTGTCTTTAACGGTGCGGAACGCTGCCTTATCGGCCTTGATTACTTTGACGCTTCGATAAACCGTATCGCGGCCTGGGCCAGCGGGACGAGGAATTTCCAGAAGGCCCTGCTCGAAGCCCTGCTTCTCCCCCGGGATGAATTTAAGGCGCTGCAGGACAGCGGGAATTATACAAAACTTCTTGTGCTGCAGGAAGAATTCAAAACCCTTCCGTTCGGCGATGTGTGGGAGGAATACTGCCGCCGCGAAAAGGCTCCCGGAGCGGAATGGTTCGACAAGGTTACTGTCTATGAACAAGAGATAACAGGCAGACGGAAAGGCTGATTTTTCGATGCAGTTGTCAATCATCGGTTATGATCCCGCCGGAGCCTGGCAGCGTTCTGCCTCTACCGCAGAAGAATTGCTTGCCTATAAAAACCCGGCGGGAATTACATGGATCGATGTTGAGGGCCTTGAGTACTCCGGCGTCATACACCGTTTTGCGGAAGAATACCGGATTCATCCCCTGACGGTTGAAGATATTCTGGATACCGCCCAGCGGCCCAAGGTTGAAGAGTTTGATGATTATCTTTTTATCGTAGTCAAGGCGGTGAACCCGGCAGACAAACTTGATCTTGAACAGATAAGCCTTGTGATTACGGAAAATACCGTTATAACTTTTCAGGAAAAAACCGGAGACTTTTTCGACGGTATCAGAAAACGCATCCTTAACAACGCAGGCAGAATAAGGCGGATGGGAACGGGTTATCTGGCGCATTCGATCATGGATGCCGTGGTGGATGAGTATTTCGTGATACTCGATCGTATAGGGGACACTATCGAATCTTTTGAAGACCGCGCCATCGATGAAAGCGACGATACTTTTATCAGGGATATTCAGATGGTAAAACAGAATCTGCTGCGGGTACGCCGTATCATCTGGCCCCTGAGGGAGAGCATCAATGTTCTCCTGCGGCTTGAAAACAATTTTATCAATAAGGATCTGGAACCCTTCTTCAAGGATCTGTATGACAACATCATGCAGGCTGTGGAAACCGTGGAAAGCTACAGGGAACTCATCGCAGGAGAGATGGAAGTAAACCTTTCCGCTGTCTCCAACCGGATGAACAAGGTGATGAAGGTGCTCACAATCATTTCCACCATTTTTATACCTCTCACCTTTATTGTTGGTGTGTACGGTATGAATTTTGCCTTTATGCCGGAACTCGGCATGCGCTATGCGTATCCGGTTATATGGGCCCTCATGATCGGCGTCGCAATCGGTATGATCATTTTTTTCAAAAAACGAAAATGGCTTTAGGATCAGATACCTGTTCCTCAGCCGGGCCTGAACGGCGAAGGTTTCCCGCTTGATATACAGGGTTGATGAAGATACACTGCGGAAGGCGGCGGAATTACTGTGCGCCGGAGAACTCGTTGCCTTCCCTACGGAAACAGTGTACGGCCTTGGAGGGGACGCCTTTAATGCAGGGGCCCTTGCAAAAATATTTGATGTAAAAAAGCGTCCTCGTTTTGATCCTTTAATCGTTCATATCGCGGAAACCGGAACCCTGGACAGGCTTAGCGATCTCTCCCGGCTGGAAAAGGCAAACCGGGAGAAGGCCGCCCTTTTAACCGGGCGTTTCTGGCCCGGCCCCCTCACCCTGGTATTGCCAAGGAGGAGCGAAGTACCGGCCCTGGTTAGTTCGGGGCTGCCGACAGTGGCGTTGCGTTTTCCCTCTCATCCTGCGGCCCAAAAACTCATCGCTTATTCTACCGGGGCGGTGGCGGCCCCCAGCGCCAACAGCTTCGGGCGTCTGAGTCCCACAAGGTCTGAGCATGTGGAGGCGGATCTGGGAGGCAGTATAGCGATGATCCTTGACGGCGGGCCCTGCCGGGTAGGAGTGGAATCCACGGTACTGGATTTGACAGGGGAACTGCCGCGTATCCTCCGTCCCGGCGGCCTTCCCCGTGAAGAGATCGAAGCCCTGGTTGGAAAAACGGCGCAAACACCGCGGGAGGGAGAACCGGGCGCCCGGCTTTCTCCCGGCATGCTGAAAAGTCACTATGCCCCCCGGACAACACTGATTCTGCACTCCGGGAAGGAAATGGCGGAGCTGCCGTTCAGGGAGAACGAGGCGTATCTTTTCTTTGACAGGCCTTCCATGGAAAGCTGGTTTGCGGGGACTTTCTCCGCACAAAACGGGCGGGCCGGGGAAGGGATCTTTTATCTCAGCGAAAACGGAGATACCGTGGAGGCGGCAGGCCGGCTCTTCGAGATCCTTCACCATGTTGACGGACTTGGGAAAACGTATATCCATGCGGAAGAAGCCCCGCCGGAGGGACTGGGAGCGGCAATCAACGACAGGCTCACCCGGGCTGCGGCATAGGGCAGCGCTGATTAAATGCGGCCAATCAGCGCTTCCATAGAAGACAGGCGGAATTCCTAATCCGGAATTTCAAACACCCCTTCAAGGATATGTTTGGGACGGTAGGGGAAACGGATAATATCCGTAAGGCTTGTAACGCCCGACAGAACAAGTACGGTTTCTATTTCCGATTCAACGCCGGCGACAATATCGGTGTCCATCCGGTCTCCCACAATGGCGGTGTCTTCCCTCCGGGCGTCGAGGCGGCGCAGCCCGTGGCGCATCATGAGGGGGTTTGGCTTGCCCACAAAATAGGCCTTCGTGCCGGCTGCAAGTTCTATGGGCGCCACCAGGGAACCGCAGGCAGGAACTATGGCGTTTTCCACGGGGCCTGAAAGGTCAGGATTGGTGCCGATGAGCCGGGCTCCTTTCAGCACAAGATTCACCGCGCGTTCCAGGGCCTCAAGGTTGTAGCCCCGGCCTTCACCGACAACCACATAGTCCGGGTTCACGTTGTTCATGGTAAAGCCTGAGTCGTAGAGGGCCTGGATAAGGCCGGGTTCGCCTATAACGTATACGGAGCCGCCGGGACACTGGGACGCGAGGAAACTTGCCGTGGCCAGGGCGCTGGTGTAGAAATGTTCGGGATCAACCATGATTCCCAGCCTGGCAAGTTTCTGCGAAAGTTCCAGAAGGGAGCGTTCACTCGAATTGGTAAGGAAGAGGTAGGACTTCTCTTTCCTGTTAAGCCAGTCAACAAATTCCGGGGCGCCCTTCAAAAGCTTGTTTCCGTGATAGATAACACCATCCATGTCGATGATAAAAGCCTGCCGGCTCCGGATACGTTCAAGGTCTTTGCTCATCCTGTTCCTCTTTCACTTAATATAACCATAAGTATAACGGCAAAAAGAGTGAATTCATAGAGGACGGAGGAGTTGTCCAAAAGCTTCCGTATCCGTATGATGGGACACATGATTGTTGTGCTATCAAAAGGAATTTCAAATCACGACAGGGAGATGATCCGCATCTATCTCAAGGATCGCGGTTTTCAGGTTCGGGAACAGTCTCTGGGCGAAGACGCCATCATCGGCGCTGCGGGCAAGGGAGTTGCGGATCTCCATGAATTGGCACTGCTGCCCGGCGTAGAACGGGTAGCCGCCACCAGCAAACCATACGAACTGGTGAGCCGGGAAACCCACAGCGAAGATACCATAGTACGCGTTGACGCGGGGAACGGCGTTTCTGTACAGATCGGCGGCAGCCGCATCACCGTCATTGCCGGTCCCTGCGCGGTAGAAAGCCGGGAGCAGATCCGGGAAACCGCCGCACGGGTGAGGGAAAGCGGAGCGGTGATGCTCAGAGGGGGCGCCTATAAACCCAGAACCAGTCCCTACGCCTTTCAGGGCCTCGGCATGGAAGGACTTGAATACATGAAGGAAGCCGGGGAAGAGCAGGGTATGCCGATTGTCACCGAGGTAGTTTCTCCCGAGCTGGCTTTTCAGATGAAGGATCTTACCGACATGTTCCAGATAGGCGCCCGGAACATGCAGAATTTCGAATTGCTGAAAAAAGCCGGTTCCCTGGGGAAGCCGGTTCTCCTGAAGCGGGGGCCTTCCGCCACTATAGAAGAATGGCTCCTCTCCGCCGAATACCTCCTGGCATCGGGAACGAAAGACGTGGTGCTCTGCGAGCGGGGAATCCGTACCTTTGAAACCTATACGCGGAACACACTCGACATTTCCGCCATCCCGGTAGTCAAGGGACTCTCCCATCTTCCGGTGATCGTAGATCCCAGCCACGCGGTTGGAATCCGGGCCAAGGTGAGTTCCGCGGCCCTGGCAGCCATTGCCGCAGGCGCGGACGGCCTTACCGTGGAGGTACATCCCCGGCCGGATGAAGCTCTGTCCGACGGCCCCCAGTCCCTCTATCCCGAGCAGTTTGAACGGCTTATGCGGGACATTGAAGCCCTCTCCCCGGTGGTTGGAAAGGAACTACTCAGAACACCGCGGCCTGAACATATCCGCCTTCACAATGCCCTGGCCGGGAGCGCGGAAGATTCTTCCCGGAATCTGAACCGTGCAGATCTGCCGGTTGCATTTTCCGGGGAAAGCGGCGCCTTTGCCGAGCAGGCCCTTCTTCGTGCATTCGGGGAAGAGGCGCCGCGCCTGGGGCTTGACGGCTTCAAGGCTGTTTTCGATGCGGTGCTCGACGGTTCGGCTGCCTTCGCGGTGGTTCCCGTGGAGAACAGCCTTGCCGGTTCCGTGCATGAAAACTACGATCTCTTCCTCCGCTATCCGGATATCGCAATGGTTGGAGAACTCAAGCTGCGGATCGTTCACTGCCTCATCGGAGATGAAAAAGCCGGCATTGAAAGCATCGGCATCATCCGCAGTCATCCCCAGGGATTTGCCCAGTGCCGGGACTTTCTGGA
>JAIRXN010000203.1 GCA_031268245.1 Treponema sp.
CAGGGGGCAGTCTGAACATCAATCTTGACACCGGGATTCTGTTTTTCAAATTCCGCTACCGTCGCCTTGATGCCGTCAATCTGCTCTCCAGTCCAGGTAAAGTACCGAATCACGGCAACTCCTGATCCCTTGTCGGATTTGCCGCCGGCAATCACTGTTTGTACACCGGCCAAAAGTCAGTACACCAAACACCATTAGGGATGCGAATTTTTTTGTGTTCCGCATATAATCCTCCTAAAAATTATGTAATTAACCCTATACAGGGATAATTTTCTCTTTAAAACCTCATCAGACTTGTTCAGTAACCAAGCGGATTACTGAACAGGTCTATTTAAAACCGGTCAACGCAATGGACTCAATGATATAATCCCTGGTGCAGAGAAAGAGAATGACCAGAGGTACCAGCGCAATGCTGGAAGCGGCAGTTAGTCCTGCCCAATCTATATTTCTGTAGTTGAAGAAAACCGTTGCAATAGCCACAGGAACCGTTCGCAGCACTTCCCGGTTTGTGGAGATTAGGGGCCAGAGAAAATCGTTCCACACCCCGACAATGCGGATAAGCCCCAGGGTGATAAGGGCATGAGTCACCATCGGCAAAAAAATCACAAGAAACATCTTCCCGTATCCGCACCCATCTATCTCCGCCGCCTCCTGCAGGGAATCGGGCATGGCCAAAAAAAACTGACGCATGAAAAATACACAGAAGGCAGAACCGAAAAAACCGGGCAGTATCAAAGCCCAATAAGTATCCAGCAGCCGCAAGATTCTGAAGGTGATGAACTGGGGAATCATGATCACAATACCGGGCACCATCATGCTTGATAAAAAACAGAAGAAGAAGAAAGTTCTGCCGTAAAATTTGATGCGGGCAAAGGCAAAGGCAGCCATGGAGCTGAAGAACAGTTGTCCTGACACAACAATGACGGTAACAAAAAATGAATTGAGAAAGAAACGCCCAAAGGGAGCCTTGTTCCATGCATCAATAAAATTCTTTACCGTTACATGTTTGGGCAGGAGAGAGGGCGGATAGGTGAACATCTCCGTTGAAGGCTTGAAGGCGGTGAGCAGCGTCCATACCAGCGGGAAGACTGCGCAGAACACCCCCACTGCACAGAATACATAGGTAATGGTCTTGCGGATAACCTTATTGCCTTGCAGTGATTTTCCCATTTTCCTCTCCTCCTGTCCTATGATGAAAAGTCCGTTACCATATTCCGCTGGAAAAACAGATATTGAACCATGGTACAAATTACCAAAATGATAAACAGTATTACTGCCATGCAGCAGGCATACCCCATTTTGTAAAAAGCAAAGGCATTCTGATAAATATAGAAATAATAAACTCTGGTCAGATCTCCCGGGCCGCCCTGGTACATGCCGTAAATAAGATCAAAGATCTGGAAAGAACCGATCACCGAAGTAATCAGGGCAAACATGATTGTGGGCCGCATCAGAGGTAAAGTTATCCGCCACACCTGCTGTACCGCACTGGCGCTGTCAATGGTGGCGGCTTCGTAAAGAGTATCCGGTATGTTGCCCAATCCTGCGGTAAAGACCATCATGTGGTAACCGCAAAAAACCCACATGTTAATGATGGCAATGGAAACCATTGGAAACCAGTCTGCCGCTACCATGGGTGTAATGTTAAAATGGAAGATACTGCGGGTAAAGTAATTAATCACGCCAAAATTGGGATCGAGAAGCCATTTCCAGATAAATGAAATGATCACCGGGGTGGTAATCCACGGAACAATAAAAGAAGTCCTGAAGAGCCCTACACCCCTGATCTTCTGTTTCATTGCCAGGGCCATGAAAAAAGCCAGGATAAGACTGGCGGGAATATGATACACCATGTACTGCAATGTAACGTAGATGGCATTCCAGAAAAGTTTATCCCTAAAGAGAGAAGAATAATTCTGCAAACCTCTCCATACCGGGGGTGTAGAAATATTCCACTCAAAAAAGCTGATAACAAAAGACGCTGCGGTAGGAATGGCGAGAAATACCGTAAAACCCAGAATGGCAGGCGAAATAAAGAGTAATCCTGCTATAGTCTGACGAGTCTTTCGCCGTTTAAAATAAGTTCCCTGTTTACTCATGCTTACTCCTTATTTTTGCAGCTTGATACTGACGGCTTTATAGGGCCCGGCCTTAACACGGATCTTCCCGTCACTGATGGTCAATTCCGCTATATTCTGTTCGTTCATATCAGACAGCCATGCACGGCTAAAATGCCGGGCCGAAATTTCAACTTCGGTTTCTTTTCCCTGATTTTCGAAGAACCGCAGTATATAGCCGTCTCTGTCATAGGAACGCTTGAAGGCGGAGAACTGAATATTCGGCGCCGTCCAGGAGCTTGTTGTCATGCCCTCCAGAGAAGTATCTTCCTGTTTTGCCCGTACCGCGTGCGAAACCGGGGGATAGAGATAGCCTTGGGCCAGGGGCAGGAAGGGAGCTTTCTCCCCCTGTTTGGCGCCGTAGGGAATGTAAGACCATTCAAAACTCTGGAGACCCGGACATTGGGCTTCCGGAGTTTCCACTGCCGGGGACGCCCCGCCCTTACGCTGCATAGTGTTGAGCCTGCCCATAAGGGCAAAACCGCGGAGCAGGGTCAATGCAAGCTCAGGACATCCTGTCAGAGGATTCACCGAGGCTTCATAATCGTAAATGCCCTTTACCGCTACCGCGAGTCCCCGTTTTCCGTCTTCCAGGGCAATCCACTCCCGGAAAGGCAGAAGTTGTGTCACCGGCTGGAACCAGCTTTCAATCTCCTTTTGCCGTTCTACAGGACGATCGATGATGGCCAAATGTCCCTGAGAACGGACAAAATCCGTCTTGATGAGCGGAGCCAGTCTGAGCCTCAGACGGTGATCCCTGGCTGTATTTTCGATATTCAGTTTTATGTCTGCACGCCCTGTCCCGGCGTAGAGACTAACCGTAAAGACCATGGGGAGTTCCGCCCGTTCCGCACTGCGGCGATCTCCCTCAAGGCATAGCGGAATATTCAGGCTGCCCCGGATTTCCATGGAAGCCCGTACCGGCCCCCGTTCCAGGATCCGTGCAAGAAAAGTACTGCCGGAAGAACGGTTGAGTTCACCGGGAATCCAGGGAGGCGAAAAGTCCCAGGCATCTCCGGCATCGGCATCTTCCTCAATGAGGTTCAGATTGTCGTAACGGCAGTTCCGTTTCTTGTCGAAAATACTGAGCAGCGCCCCGGCCGCCTCTATACGTATATACGCATTCTCAATAAAAGCCCGGCCGTCTTCATCCCCTGTATGTAAATCTGTGGCGGGAGTCTGCATGGAGCCTTCCCGGGGAGGGGGGTACATGGCGGCTGCTGCCGTAACGCTTCGTATTCCGGAACAAAACGTGTCCATAAAAATAACACGCCTGAATACCGGAGAAGGGAAGGGCTCATTCCGGACTTCACCAATACCGTTCAGCGGAATCTCCTCCCGATCCAAAATCTGACTGGGAAGAATGACGCCATTGCTGTCCTGTATTACCGGCGGCAGATTCCCTACAGGCAGCCAGAGATCGCAGGGTTGCATGAAATCTGCGGATACCGGTGCATAGCTCAGTATACCCTTACTCTCCGGCAGCTTCTCCCACCAATGATCGCTGTGTTTTCCCCAGTATGCCAGCGCATCGTGAATAAGCCCTGCCGCAATCTGCCTGACTGAGGCAAAACGGAATTCCATTTCCCTATGCACCTCGTCTACCGAAGAACCATGGATTGAATCATGGGCGCTATTGATCATAAGGTAACTCCACGCCTCATCCAAAAACCGGCGTTTGTCCGGATAAGCGCCCATAGACGCCAGGGCATCCAGAGGTTCTGCGTAGCGCTCAAGCAGAGTTTCACAGGCAAAGTTTTCATGCTTCAGATAACAGCGGGTAGAAAGAGCGCCGAGCAAAACATACTGGTAACGGGAACCAAGAAGTTCCATGCTGTAGACTGTAGAATTACTCATCTGCCGGTAAACCAGCCTGATGTAGTCCTCGGCACTCCCCATCACAAATTCAATATCTTCCTGAGTTTCATTGGCGGCCTTTACCGAATCACCGATATTGATTTGGGGAGGCAGATGATCGAAACCCGCAATAAGGGGGATCACTCCGGAAGGGTAACGATCCTTGATTCTCATAACATTGGAAATCATGCTTTTCGCAATTCGTGCCGGATCATCATGATCGGCCAACTCCCTGTGCCATTCAAAGGAGAGGTAGCTGTCATTGCCGTCGTAATATGGAACAATCCTCGGCTGCGTAGGATCGATCTTCTTGTTAAATATATCAAAGGCCCCGGAGTAGCTTTCCCTAAAATGGCTTACCAGTACTTCCGATCCGTCAAGCCCTCTGTACATAAATTCATCCGGGTGGCCTCCCCGGATCTCCGGCAGACCCCTCATGAATAGCAGGCTATCAATACCAAAACCGCGAAGAATCTGGGGCAGTTGAAGGGGATGGCCAAAGTTGTCAGGCAGATAGCCTGCCCTCATATAGCCTCCAAAATAATCTGATTTACGCCTTCCATAGAGACAATTCCGTATCATATTTTCCGCACTTGGAAGCCATTCATCAAATTGAGTAAAGAAAGGGCCAATAACAAGCTTCCCCTTTCCGATGAGTTCACGAAGTTCCGCCTCATCCTCCGGAATCACCTCAAGATACTCTTCCAAAGGAAAGATCTGTCCATCCAGAACATAACAGTTAAAATCGTCACGCTTCACTGCCTTCTTGAGATCTTCAAATGTTTCGACAGTCCAGAAACGATACGAACGCAGGGGCTGGTACCATTCAATATCCAGATGTCCTGCGGTGATGATAAAACCTGTCAACTTTCTCCCGCTCATGGCGTTACCTCTTAACACTTATACTGTCCAGCCGCCTGATCGTTTCCGCCAGCGCCCGGCCGGTATGGTAAATCCCTTTCCAAGGATTACCCATGCTGGATACTACCGGTTCCCCATTCCGGCGGAGAAGCTGACGGCTCTCTCCGGTTTGTGGATTAATGAATTTCTCTTTTACAAAAGTCCAGGTTTTTTCCAAAGCGTCCAGATACCGTTTCTCGCCAAAACAGAGATAACCGTTGGAGTAACCAACCAGAGCCTCAAAGTTCTGCCACCATTCCTTATCCTTGACCAGTACTTCCTGGTCGGCAATGCCATCCCGGTATATTCCGCCATATTCGTAATCGTAGCCATACGCAAGGGAATGATCCAGAAGATGCTGCATCACCGCTGTATAGGCAGCCTCTTCGTCCTGCAGGGTATCCATCGCCAGCTTCATAAGCCAGCTCAGTTCCACGTTATGACCATAGGAAGTACTGTCCGTAGGAGTCCCGATGACTTCAGCGGTTTCCCGCTCATCGTTCCAGGTACGGTGAATGTTGATCGCAGGAATCCTGTTGAATGCCCTGTCGAATTGATTGTAACCATAGCCGAGAGCGGTATTCATCATGAAACGCGCCAGAATATCTACAAGCTCCCGGAGTTTCCGTTTATGGATCTCTCTGCCGCTGGCCGCATAGAGGGTGGTAAACGCCTCCATTAAGTGCATGTGAATATCCAGAGATTTCCGGTCTCCGGCAAATCTGCCCCCCGCAGAGAGGCTCCAGTCCGTTTCCAGGTTTTCATAGTAACCGCCGCAGAGGGTATCGGCGCAGTAAAGCTGTAAAAGTTCAAAGGTCCTTTCCGCGTATCCAAGAAATTTGGCATCGCCGCTGAAACGGTAATACTCACTTAATGCATAGAGAGCAAAACTTTCACCGTAGACTACCTTCCCTGAGTCCAGAACCTTGCCCGAACGATCCGTCTTCCATACAAAGCCTCCATTTTTATCATCCCAAAAATGAGCGATGATGAATTGTGCGCCCTGTTCTGCAGCCTGTTCCATGGCAGCCTTATGTTCCCGGAGGCAGAAGGGATAGAGATAGGAAAAACCCCAGAGCATCCGGGATTGGGTAACAATATATTTATTCATATCCCCGGTACTCTTCCCCTCCCCGTCAAAACAAGTCAGGTAGCCGCCGTATTGGGAGTCAACGCTCCGTTTGAGCCAAAACGGGATAATGCCTTCAACCAGGGCCTTTTCCATCTCATCCCGGACGATCTTCAAGTCCATTTATTACTCCAAAATCAATATTGAATCGTTTCACATTACGCTCATCGTTAATTATTATACATATTTGCTCATAACATCTCACTTTAATCGTATATTTCTAGGCAAATTCATGTATATTACCCTTTACAAGAGGCATATACATGAATTATATTTGAACCGTTTCAATATGTCAACATAAATTTTCAAAATATTTTACTATTGGTTTCAGGTAAACGATGGCAACGATAACTATAAAGGACGTAGCGAAATCGGCCCGGGTTTCGGTAGGGACTGCCTCAATGGCCCTGAATGGTCATGAAAAGGTAAAGCCCAATACCAGGAAACGGGTTTTGGCCGTAGCGGAAGAACTGGGCTATCATCCCAACAAATATGCACGGCTTCTCAACAGCAAGCAGACAAAGGCGATTGGCCTTTCCGTCACCGATATAACCAACCCTTTCTTCGGTATCATCATCGACATGGTGGAGGAAGAACTATCCGGCAGAGGCTACGATATTATGCTGGGCATCACAAAGGGAAGCATCTCAAAAGAAAAGGAAACTATCCGCAAATTCATCGAGATGCAGGCCGATGGGGTGATCATCGTACCTTCCCACAAACAGGCTCCGGATACGGCATACCTGCAAAACCTCCGTTCCAGAGGCATCCCTTTCTGCTTCATTACCGCATACTATACGGGGGTAAACGCTCCCTGTGTTATGACGGATCTTTCGGCAGGCTCCTACCAGTTGACCAGGTATCTTTTGGAAACCGGGCACCGCAAGATCTTCTATATTGTGGCAAACCAGAAGATTCCGGTCTCCAACCTCCGGGTGGAGGGCTACCTGGCAGCCTACCGGGAGGCCGCTTGTTCCTTTTCCCCGGAGTGGATCATCATCAGCGAGCCGACTTTTCAGGGAGGCTACGAGGCTACCTCACAAATCGTTAAAAAGAACCGCCCCGATGCCATTCTTGCCATGAACGACATCATGGCCATGGGGGTACTAAAACAGCTCAAGGAACATAATTTACGGGTTCCGGAAGACATTTCCGTGGCAGGATACGACGATCTCCTCTATGTATCCCTCCTGGAAACAGCCCTTACCACAGTCCGGCAGCCGATGGAGCAGATGTGTAAAAAAGCAGTGGAACTGATACTTGATCGCATCGGCAATCCCGGTGAAATTGACGAGAAGATACTCCTCCG
>JAIRXN010000240.1 GCA_031268245.1 Treponema sp.
TGGAATGGATATAGACCGGCAGTACCGTACCTGAAGGTATGGGAGGGTCTTCGGTAGCCCAGAGAAGCACTCCATAACCGAGAAGCCTGGTACAGGAAGAAAAAAGGCATGCAAGCAGCACAAGAATGATGGGGAATAATACTCCGGGTCGCGTTTTCATAGGAAATACTGTAACTATAACGCAAAAAAGGGAGGAAATGCTATAAGTGTCTGTCTATAATGTGTCTACATTATGGACAGACACTATATAGGAGAGGGTAAAATGCCTCATTAGCTCTGCCTGAACAGTTTGTGTATCTCCCTGGCATAGAGGACAGCAATTCGGTGGCGGAGAAGTTCCCCCTTGGCGGAAAGCTCCCTGCCTTGTTCAAAAGGTTTTGCCAGCAGCTTGAATTTAAAGATCCGTTCAAAAGGCTTAAAGCCTGTCTTTGGGCCCACGAGGGCTGCAAGATCGTAGGCGATGAGTTCATTTATTTCAGGCTGCTGCAGCAGGAGTTCATAGTCTACGATAGGGATATTGTTCTCTTCGGCAAAGGACATAAGATCCTCCTGTACCGGTACAATCAGTGCGGCAAGGTATTTTTGATCCTGCCCTACTACGGTGCAGTGCAGTATGTGTTCGCTTTCCCGGATTTTTATTTCGATGGGAACAGGTTCCACATTCTCGCCGCCCCGGAGCACGATTGTGTCCTTGGCCCGGCCTGTTATCCGCAGTTCATTGTCATGGGTCTTCATGCCGATGTCGCCGGTATTCAGCCAGCCGTTGGGGGAGAGAACTGCGGCGGTGAGTTCAGGCTTCTTGTAGTAGCCCTTCATCACTTGCCCGCCGCGGACAAAGATGACGCCGTTCCGTCCCGGCGGCAGTACCTTACCATCACCGTCCCGAATCTCCGCCTCGGTATTGAGCAGCACCTGGCCGATGGTACCCCGGCGGCTTTTGCGGAACTGACGTACAGAAACGATGGGAGCCGTCTCGGTTAAACCGTATGCTTCCTGAAGCCTGATCCCCAGGCCGTTAAAAAAGTGATCCGTCCTGGCCTGGAGGCTGCCTCCCCCCGAGAGACCCGACTTAAAACGTCCTCCCAGCCTCCGCTTGACCCGCCGGTATATGAAAACGGCGGCAATGCCGCGGACAGGCAGCAGCAGTATCCAGGGGAAAAAGCCGATGATTGAATCCAGGGGCCGAATGCGGCCGTGGAAATTGGGAAGCAGGCCGAAGGTCTTGTCTTTGAAGTAGGTGTAGAGGATGCCCAGGGAGACTGCAAGGTTGAAAATCTTCATCTGAAGGGGCCCTTTTGCCCGGACATTCCTGTAGGTTCTCTCCATGATCGCTTCCCAGACCCTGGGAACGCTTGCCATCCAGTGAGGCCGGATCTCCTTGAAATCCGGCTCCAGTACCTGGGCAATGGGTTTTGAGTAGGCAATCCCGTTGGTAAAATAGATCGACACGTATTCCATTTCCCTTTCGTAGACATGCCAGACCGGCAGTACGGAAAGCTGGATCTCTCCCTTCCGTGCGTCAAGGATCGACTCAAAACCGGGAAGCTGGCAAAGGAAATTGCCCTGACTGAGCATCACCCCCTTGGGTTCACCGGTGGTACCGGAGGTGAATATGATCGTTGCAATCTCTTCGGAAGAGCCTTTTTCCATCTCCGACTCGACTTCGCCGGGATGGAGTACCTGATATTTCTGCCCCAGGGCAATGAGACTGTGGTAGTAGTAGACCGCTATCCCCAGCTTTGCGGCGGCGTCTTCAGCGTCCCTCTCCACCGGATCAAAAGTTATAATGATCTTTATGGCCGGTAATTCCTGCCGCAGATCCAGAATCTTCTGCAACTGCTTCTGGTTTTCCGCAAAGACAATTTCGCATCCGGTTATCCCCAGAATATAGCTGAGTTCCTGGGAGGTAATGTCGCAGCCCCGGGGCACATCGGCGGCTCCGATGGAGAGAATCCCGAAATCGGCGGGAAGCCACTCCTGGCGGTTATCGGAGATGATACCGGCAAGATCTCCCCGGCGGCAGCCCAGATAGAGCAGGCCCCCGGCAACATTGCGAACTTCTTCGTAAAGCCGGCTGTAGGTTTTGGACTTGAAACGCCCGTTCCGGTTCCTGGCCAACTGGGCGATGGTTTCGGGCGATTCATTTGCCCTGGTTCTCAACATGAGAGAAAGTGTCTGTTCCATAATGACAATTTATCATATATTGTCATAATTAGCAAGTCTTGATGAAAATATAACTTACGGCGGGGGCCGGAACAAAAATTTCCGTACCGGAGGCAAAACGGAAGTAAATTTTGAACTATAGTGGTATTTTCAAATGAAGATCATGACCTGTCAATAATTTTCCGAAAACCTTGACGGCAAGGACATTTAATGTTATCTTGAAAGTATACTGATGATTCAGATGTGCACGGAAACTTGTTTCTGACTGCTCAATCTGGCAGTGAGCGTGATTCGTTCTGTTTGCTGTATATCATTCAGCGCCTCCCGGGTTTCCTTACCTCCTTTTCCCGGGAGGTTTTTTTATTCGCAGTGGGGTCTAATACCCAAGAACCCGCTCACCGGCTCACGGGGGAGCTTCAGGGCGGTTAGAATTGGTAACACCAACAAAAATGTGGTAGTAGACCCCACAGTTAAATAATTTCCTTACAGAACGAACCTCGTAAACTTATGTAACGCTTACA
>JAIRXN010000112.1 GCA_031268245.1 Treponema sp.
ACCGGCAAGACCCGCACCGAATTCCGGGTGGTCATTATGAGGGGCCACATCAGATCGTTCCATGCCCAAAGTACGGTAAATACCCCAAAAGCCGCCAGAGCGGTAGTACAGAGCGGCAGGAGTATGCGCCAATAAATTCCGAACCTGGAACAGCCGTCGATAATCGCCGCTTCTTCCAGTTCACCGGGCAGTGTCATGAAAAACTGCCGCAGGAAAAAAGTTCTACTCTATATATGGATATATTGTTATATCCAATTTGTTTAGAATATAAGTATAGGAGGCATTAAAGGCATTGTCAAGCATTAAAAAAAATATTTATGGATTTTTATCATAACGGGATTCCGGCATTTGACAGGCAAGCTCGAAGGTGATAATAATGTTATAACAATAATGCGATCGAGGCAGATACATGGATACATGGGAAACTTTCTACGGATTTGATGAGAACTGGTTTTCATCAAAAAAATGCGTCTATACCTCCGCCGAGATAGCCCGGCAGGACAGTCTTTGGCGTGTCCTGGGCTCTTATCTTCTTTCAAAGGAGGATATAATTCTTGATTTTACCGGCAGGATGGGAGGACTTGGGAAGAGGCGCATAATCCTTACCGGTGCGGGGAGTTCCGCTTTTGCAGGAGAAGCTGCGGCTCTTATGGCCGGCAAAGCCTGGGGGCTCCCTGTTGAGTCTATTCATACCACGGATATTGTCTCTTCACCGTATTCAGTGCTTTTCCCCGATGTTCCGACCCTCCTCGTTTCCTTTGGGCGTTCAGGCAACAGTCCCGAATCGGCGGAAGCGGTTAAATATGCCCGCGCTATTGTGAAAGATCTCTACGAACTGGCACTGGTCTGCGACGGCGAGTCAAATCTCGCCAGGATAACATCAACGGGAAAGGGACTCGCCCTGATCATGCCCGAGGGGTCAAATGATAAGGGGTTTGCCATGACTTCCAGTTTTACCTGTATGGCCCTGGCATGCTGCGCTTTTTTGAGTGCCGGAAAAATCAGGGCTGTCGTAGAGGATATAAACCGGCTTGCCGGTGTTTTTGACAGGGAGGGGAAAACCCTGGTCTCTGCTGCGCGTAAATGGGCGGAAACCGGCTATGACCGCCTTGTTGTCCTCGGCAGCGGCTGTCTGCGGGGGTTGGCCCGGGAAGCGGCCCTCAAATCCCTGGAACTCACTGCCGGGGAAGTGAGCACCAGTTGGGACAATTCCCTGGGATTCCGGCACGGCCCAAAATCAATAATCAAGGATAAAACCCTTACAATACATTTTGTTTCCTCCGATTCTTTCACTGCCCGTTACGATCTGGATCTCCTGGATGAAATTAACCGGCAGAAAAAAGGGAACAAGGTAATCGCTCTGAGCGGTGAAAAACTTTCGCTTCCGGTAGACGAGAATATTGTAATAGGGAAAGAAGGTTACGGCGAAACAGGCGAAATCTGCCGGGGTATTTCTTATCTTGTCTTCTGCCAGCTTTTGGCGATGTTTAAATCCTTGTCCCTTGGAATTCCTACCGACAATCCTGTTCCTTCGGGGGAGCTTACCAGGGTGGTTTCAGGGGTAACTCTCTACGAACTGGAGAAATAAAAATGGCGGATACAAAATTTGATGTTCTTGCCATGGGCGAACTCAATACCGATCTCATTATTACCGGGTTAAAGGAAGCGCCGTCTTTGAACCGTGAAATTATTGCGGAAGGATTTAAAAAAACCCTTGGAAGCTCCACCGCTCTCTGCGCGGCGAATCTTGTAAAACTCGGCCTCACTGTTGCTTTCTGTGGAAAAACCGGCGATGACGAAGACGGCCGCTATGTAATACGGGAACTGGAGAACCGGGGTATCAATACAAGTTATTGCAAAACGGCCCCGCCGGAAGAAACCGGCGTCACCCTGGCTCTTAACTGGGGCGGAGACCGGGCGCTTGTAACCGTTCCGGGAACGATCGGCACTTTTTGTTTTGCCGATATTGATACTGCTGTTTTGAAGAGCGCCAGGCATGTTCATGTGGGATCTTTTTTTCTGCAGACCGCCCTGCGGCCGGATCTGGCGCAGATTTTCAAAACCGCCCATGGTTACGGGGTAAGCACCTCCCTGGACTCAGGATGGGATGATACCGGAACCTGGGATTTCGGCATCAGGGAAGTTCTCTCTCATACGGATATTTTTTTTCCCAGCGAAACAGAAGCTTTGAGTATAACAGGGAAATCATCCTGTGACGATGCCGCACAAGAACTGGGAAAATTCTGTGCTGCGGCTGTGGTAAAGCGTGGAAAAAACGGGGCCTGCTGTGTAAGCGGCGGGAAGCTGCTTTCAACAACAGCCTACAGTGATGTCAAGGTGATAGACACTACCGGTGCGGGTGATTCTTTTAATGCGGGTTTTATCTATGGGTTTATCCGGGGTTTTCCGGCCGGGCAATGCCTTGAATACGGCAATGCCTGCGGTAATATCTCGGTTGGCGTTGTCGGCGGCGCCAATGCGGACTTGAGTGTTAAAAATGTCGAAGCTGCGATGACGGATCATGGGCGTTTATAAACATTTCATTTTTGATATGGACGGAACCTTGTCGGATACGGCAAAGGCAACAACCATTGCCTGCAATGAAGCCGCAAAAAAAGTGGGGCTTCCGCCTTTTTCATCTGAACAGGTTAAAGCGGCTATGGGTTATCCCGGTCTTGAGTATTACCAGACGCTTCTTGGCAATGCAAAGCTAAGAACGAATATCGAATCAAACGCAAAACAAAGTTTTACGCAGGAACTTCTCCTGGCTTTCCAGGAAGAAACGGATCTGGGAGAGGCGCGGGAAATACGGCGTATCGGCAAGGGGATGCTTTTTCCGGGCATTGAGGAAATTCTGGAAGAACTCAAAGACCTTGGGGTGGAATTATATATTGCCAGTACAGGCCACCCGGATCATATCAATCTTCTGTTGGATGTAACCGGCATCAGACCTTTTTTTAAGAGTATCTGCTGCGGAAGATCCCGAAAAGTCGAAATGACCGGGGAAATCATAAGCGCTGCCGGAGCTTCGTTT